>NZ_BAAHWU010000017.1:0-57935 GCF_054601275.1 Dysgonomonas reticulitermitis
GCTCAAAATACACACAAAGACACTATCTTTGTGAACATCAAGACCACATACTTTTCTCATGGGATAATAAATTTTGTGGCATAGACCACGGTAAATAATTACAATCTGTGGATCACACGCTGATACCACTCAGCCTATAAAGATAAGGGTGGTCTTGGTTTTTTATACAACTGGCCTAAAAATCGAAGATTTTTATGTAGGTTTGCCTGTACAAAGCCAGGATCACTATAAACAACCGTATGCAAGTCAAAGGTTTACATACAACGTTCAGGTATCGTTTATCAAGCCGGAACAGGGGAAATACAGGTAACGGTTTAGTAACTGTACCACGTCCAAAATGGGTATTTTCCGGTCTTTTTCCGGCTTCATCTACCTGTTTGATTTTGATTAAAAATACTGTAAATCAGTTAGTTTACTTCAATTTGCGCAAAGTTGCTTGTGGGTATTGATTTTTAGTTAAAATGAAAGGTTCTGAGTTTTAAGTTCTGAGCGCTCACTACTGACTACTAACTACTGTTTACTGTAGAAGTTTGTTACTTTTTAGTTAAAATGAAAGGTAGGGGTCAAAATTTTGATGCGGTTGCCCTAGCTTCCTTTCGTCAGCATGACTCAAAAGGATATTTTTATTATTAAATTTGAAACCTTGAAATTATATATACTATGAGAACTAAACTATTAACCTTATTGTTATTTCTATCAGCATATGCTATGGGACAGGAAATACATGAAAATATTCTGGAAAACCAGACATATGCAGAACGCTCTGCCTATTTTAAGCAAAATCCATTAAAAGAGGGACAGATCGTATTTTTAGGTAATAGCTTGACTCAAGGTGGAAAATGGAACGAATATTTTCCTGAACAGAGTCCTGTAAACAGAGGTATTTCGGGAGACAACACGTTGGGTATGCTGGGACGGCTGCATGAAATAATAAAAGCAAAGCCCTCAAAATTATTTATTTTGGCGGGGATAAACGACATCTCGCTCGGCAGATCGAACGACAAGATTTTGAACGGTATCAGATCGATTATCTATCAGGTAAAAGAAGGTTCTCCCGGTACGGCTATTTATGTGCAAAGCCTGCTACCCATAAACAAAGACGTATGCCAGTATAAACGTATGATGAATAAAGAAAAGCAGATAGAAAAGTTAAACAAGGAAATTATAAAATTCTGTAAATCCGAGAACATAACATTTATCAATCTATATCCCCATTTCTTGAGCGAAAAAAGAAAAATGGATGCGAAATATACGTCCGACGGATTGCATCTCAACGAAGCAGGTTATGCCGTATGGACAGACCAGATAAGGAAATATGTAGAATATTAATCTAAATATGTATGAAGAAAGTATGTTATTATTTACCAATTGCTGCACTTACCCTGATGGTAGGTTGTAAACAAAAAACACAGGACGTGAAAGAAGTTGTGACGTTCAATATCTCTAATCTGGATACTACATTTGTTCCAGGTAACGATTTTTACATGTATGCTACCGGAGGATGGGCTAAAGCCAATCCTATAAAAGACGAATATTCCCGTTATGGATCATTCGACCAGTTGGCAGAAAGGAACAAAGAACAGGTAAAAGGCCTGATTGAAGAACTGGGAAAAACGGCTCACAAGGACGGCTCTATCGAGCAAAAAATAGGCGACCTGTATGCAATAGCGATGGACAGCACAAAGCTGAACGCAGATGGAGCTAAACCTATACAGCCTCAGTTAGAAGCTATTAGCAAAGCTGCTACTGTTGCCGATGTTGTAAAGCTTTCGGGCGAGATACGGAAATATGGCGAATCGCCTTTCTTTTCGCTATACGTAAGCGCTGATGATAAAAACAGCTCTATGAATCTGGTGCAACTTAATCAGGGAGGTTTAGGTTTGGGCGAACGTGATTATTATCTGGCAACGGATACTACATCTGTAGCGCTTCGCAAAGGATATCACAACCTGATTGTAAAACAGTTTGTGAATGCAGGATACGCCGAAGCCGAAGCATTGAAAGCTGCTGATGCTGTTCTTAAAATAGAAACGGATTTGGCCAAAGCCCACTTTAAAAAAGAAGATACGAGAAAACCGGAATTGAACTACCACAAAATGAAAGTGGAAGATCTGAATAAATCGGTTGCCGATTTTGAATGGCAAATATTTTTCGATGCTGCCGGAGCCAAAGGTTTTGCAGACATCAATGTAGGTCAGATAGAACCGATAAAAGCTGCTGTACAACTTATCCATGCATTGCCGATAGACGAATCGAAAGCATACCTTTCGTGGTGTGTAATCAACGCTGCCGCTCCATATCTGAGTGACAACTTTGTAAATACGAATTTCGATTTTTACGGTAAACAACTGAGCGGAAGCAAAGTGTTGCAGCCACGTTGGAGACGTTCGGTAAATGCAGTTGACGGATCATTGAGCGAAGCTGTCGGACAAATGTATGTAGAGAAATATTTCCCTGCCGAAGCCAAAGAAAGAATGCTCAAATTGGTTAAAAATCTGCAAGTAACGCTTGGCGAACGCATAAACAATCTGGCTTGGATGAGCAACGAAACCAAAACCAAAGCCCAAGAGAAACTAAACGCGTTTACTGTTAAGATAGGCTATCCTGACAAATGGAAAGATTACACTACATTGGCTATAAAGAAAGACAGCTATTGGCAGAATATTGTTCGCGCCGGCGAATTTGCTTATAACGAAATGATAGGTAAAATAGGGAAACCTGTGGATAAATCGGAATGGCACATGCCTCCTCAGATGGTAAATGCCTATTATAACCCAACCACAAACGAAATTTGTTTCCCTGCCGGCATCTTGCAACCACCTTTCTTCTACCTGGATGGTGACGATGCCATTAATTACGGAGCTATCGGAGTAGTTATCGGACACGAAATGTCTCACGGATTTGACGATCAGGGCAGCAAATACGACAAGGATGGAAACCTTGCGGACTGGTGGACTGCCGACGATTCCAAGAAATTTGTAGAACGCGCGCAGGTGCTGGTTAACCATTTCAATAAAATAGAAGTTTTACCCGGAACTTTTGCAAATGGAGAGTTTACTTTGGGCGAAAATATCGGAGACTTTGGTGGCCTTCAAATCTCTTACAATGCATTTGAAAAAACAGAAGAAGCCAAAGCCGCAGCAAAGATAGATGGCTTTACTCCTGCTCAACGCTTCTTCCTTTCATATAGTGGAGTATGGGCTGGCAATATCCGCGACGCCGAAATTCTACGCCGCACAAAAATGGACCCTCACTCGCTGGGTAAATGGCGTGTAAACGGAACGTTGCCGCATATTAATGCTTGGTACGATGCCTTTGGAATCACAGAAAAAGATGCTCTATTTATTTCGAAAGAAAAAAGAGCAGATATCTGGTAGATTTATGTTATACAACTATAAAGAAGGGATTGTCACAAAAGACCTTTTGGGACAATCCCTTTTTTACTTTAGCACAGTCTTTACTCGAGGAATGAAACGTCTGGAAAGATGAAAAAACAGGTAATCAATAAAAAACAGGTCAAGAGCAACAACAAAATGACGAAGATAAAGAATGGCTGTAATTTCTTTTTTCAAAATAAAAAAGATAAAAAGTTTGTTTTATTTAAAAAAATATTACTTTTGTATCCATATTCAAACAAACGAATATTAGAATGAATAATTTTTCTTTTACATACTTCTTCTTTTTTTACTTTTATTTTAAAAAGTAGACAGGATTTTGTATGTGAAAATGAAAGTGGAAAAGCAATCAAATAAATATATGGGATCCTGTCAGAAATGACGGGATTTTTTTTTGACACACGATTAAAATATGAAGAAAGTAGCAATACAAGGAGGATTAGGAGCCTATCACGGTATAGCAGCTGAGAATTTTTTCGGTGAGGAAGTAGAAATTGTACCCTGCGTTGCATTCAGGGATATTTTTACTGCTATAAAGAAAGATCCGAACACGATAGGAATTATGGCTATCGAAAATACTATCGCCGGTAGTTTATTGGGAAACTATAATTTACTAAAGGAAAACAAACTGCCTATAGCAGGAGAATTTAAGCAACGGGTATCTCACTGTCTGGCTGTCTTACCCGGACAGACTGTTCATGATATAAAAGAGGTACAATCCCATCCTATTGCCTTGATGCAATGCACAGAGTTTCTGGATACACTACCCGGAATAAAGATCGTCGAGCATGAAGATACGGCTCTTGCAGCAAAAGATGTGGCGGAAAAGCAAATGATCGGCACAGCTGCCATATGCAGCGTAAGAGCTGCCGAGATTTACGGCCTGGATATACTGGCGAGAGGAATTGAAACGAATAAGCACAATTTCACTCGCTTTCTTGTTTTTGGAAACAAGTGGATCGTAAATGAGATTCAACAGAACGAAGTGCTGAACAAATCATCTATTGTTTTCACCCTGCCTCACGCCGAAGGCAGTTTGTCGAAAGTATTGTCTGTGCTATCCTTTTATGGTATCAACCTGACCAAAATACAATCGTTACCAATCATCGGGCGTGAGTGGGAGTATCAGTTTTATATCGATGTGAAATTTTCTGATATAGAACGTTATCATCAATCTTTGGATGCTATACGCCCATTGATCAGTGAATTGAAATTGCTTGGAGAATATCCCGAAGGCAGGCAAAGCGAAATATAAGCCCCCTCAATCCCCCAAGGGGGAATTAGAGTAAAAATTAAACAATTAAACTTCTACCCTCGGAAGAATTCTCCCCTTTGGGGAGACTAAGAGGGGCCAAACTCATGAATATAATTCCGGCAGATCGCCTCAATACAGTTGAAGAGTACTACTTCTCGAAGAAACTGAAAGAAGTAGCCGAAATGAATGCCGCAGGGCAAAATGTAATCAGTCTGGGTATAGGCAGTCCCGATCTTCCACCATCGGAAGATACCGTTAATGCATTAAGCCAATCGGCTGCACAGCCAAACACACATGGCTACCAACCTCATGTTGGGATACCAGAACTAAGAAAAGCTTTTGGCGACTGGTACAAACGCTGGTATGGCGTTACACTGGATACTGCAAAGGAAATACAACCTCTGATTGGCTCTAAACAAGGTATTCTTCATATCTCACTGGCATTTCTCAATCCGGGCGACGGTGTTTTGGTTCCTGATCCGGGCTATCCTACATATACATCAGTAAGTAAAATGGTGGGAGCTAAAATTCATAGCTACGATCTGGATGAGAATAATAACTGGCAACCCGACTTCGATGCACTGGAAAAGATGGATCTATCCAACATCAAACTGATGTGGGTAAATTATCCGAATATGCCAACAGGAGCCAACGGAAGCTTAGAGCTATTTGAAAAGCTGGTTGCTTTCGGTAAAAAACATAATATTGTTATTGTTCACGACAACCCTTACAGTCTTATCCTGAACGAAAATCCCCTGAGCATTATGCAGATAGAAGGAGCTAAGGATATTTGTATAGAATTGAATTCGATGAGTAAATCACACAATATGCCGGGCTGGCGTCTTGGAATTGTAGTTTCCAATGCGCAGTTTATCCAATGGATACTCAAGGTGTTAAGCAATATCGAAAGTGGAATTCTAAAACCGATGCAACTGGCCGCTATTGCCGCACTGAACAATTCTAACGAGTGGCATAGAAAGAACAACATAGAACTGTACGCAAGCCGCCGTCAATATGCGGAGGCCATTATGGATGCATTGGGCTGTACATACGACAAAAATCAGGTTGGCATGTTCCTGTGGGGGAAAATTCCTGCTCATTATAAAGGAAGTGAAGAGTTAGCCGATAAAGTGTTATACAATGCGAAAGTATTCCTTACTCCCGGATTTATTTTCGGCGACAAAGGAGAACGATACATCCGCATATCGCTTTGCTGCAACGAAAATATGCTAAAAGAGGCGCTCGAAAGAATAAAGAAATTACAATAACAATAAATAATAAAATAAAATAAAAATGAAATTAGATTCAATCTTACTGCCGGGTATCGATCCGAAACGCCCTTTGGTAATAGCCGGACCTTGTAGTGCCGAAACAGAGGAACAAGTAATGAATACTGCTAAACAATTAGCAGCTGATGGTGTGAAAATTCTTCGTGCCGGAATATGGAAACCCCGCACAAAGCCGGGTGGTTTTGAAGGTGTTGGCAGTGAAGGACTGGCATGGCTGAAAAAGGTAAAACAGGAAACAGGTATGTATGTTTCTACCGAAGTTGCGACACAAAAGCATGTTTACGAAGCATTGAAATTTGGGATCGACCTTCTTTGGGTAGGTGCACGTACCACTGCAAACCCGTTTGCTGTACAAGAAATAGCTGAAGCATTGCAGGGAGTAGATATACCCGTATTAGTTAAAAATCCGGTAAACCCCGATCTTGAATTATGGATAGGAGCACTTGAACGTCTTAGTAATGTAGGTATTACTAAACTTGGGGCTATCCACCGCGGGTTTAGTTCATACGACAAGAAAATATATCGCAACCTTCCGCAATGGCATATCCCGATCGAATTGAAACGTCGTATCCCCGATCTTCCTTTACTTTGCGATCCAAGCCATATCGGGGGAAAACGCGACCTCATATTGCCCCTGTCGCAACAGGCTATGGACTTGAACTATGAAGGTTTGATTATCGAAACTCATTGCGATCCGGAAAACGCATGGAGTGACGCGTCGCAACAAGTAACTCCTGACAGGCTGAAAGAAATACTGGAAACCCTGGTTATCCGTGACAGAAAACAATCGACGGAAGACTTATCCGACCTGCGCAAACAAATCGACGAACTGGATGATCAGCTTTTAGAACTGTTGGCTAAACGGATGCGTGTATCGTGCGAAATAGGTACATTCAAGAAAGAACATAACATGACAGTTGTGCAAACAGGCCGTTATGATGAAATATTGAATACACGTATTGCTCAGGCTGAAGCGATGAACATGAACGCAGATTTCATACGAACTATCCTTGAAGCCATACATGAAGAATCGGTAAGACAGCAGGTAGTTATACTCAATCAATAAAGAAGGGGCTGTTTTTTGCCATAAGTGGACGGAAGTCCCCTTTTCTGTGGGCAAATGTATCGCCTTGTCTGTCCCGGCCTTGTCAAGGTCGGGCCGCTGCGCGGTTTCGCGGGAAATCTCCAGGCCTCGCTGCGCTCGGCTTGTATTTCCCGCGAAAACCCTGACAAGCCCGGCAGGGCGATGCTTTTTGCCCGGAAAAGGGAATTTCCCTGCATAACAGATTAATCATTTAAAATACAAGCATCATGCAAAAATCAGTTTTTCTAAAGGCAGCGTTAGCGGTTGTTACCGTTACGCTGGCCGTGTTCTGTCTTTGCTACCTGCAAAAGGCGGGTATCCAGCCGCTATGGGCAGCTGTCGCGATTCTCTTTTTCAGGGGATTTATACGATTTATATTGTAAGCGTTCGGTATTGAGCATCTTGCGCTTGCTATCGCCAGGATTTATCTTTGTCTATAAAATAAGTCACGGTTGTCTATAACAGGAGTTATACGCCGTATAACAGCGAAAACACGGAAGAAGCAGACGCAAAAGCTCTTCCGGCGATAACAGCAGGCGAAAGAACACCCACACCGGATGTTGAAACAGGAATAGGGGAAGACGCGCCGGATATGGACGATATACCGTTGCACCCCGGACTGCCCGAACAGGCCCAAATAGGTGAAGTACCGGACGATGACGGTGAAATCATGGAAGCTGCCGCCTGATACTACTGCCTTATCCTGAAATATACCCTGCAACAGCAAAAAAACTGAGTGCAGGGTATTTTCGTAAATAAGGGATTATCTGATTGCCAAATTCATGGTTTTTTCCATACCTTTGGCAAGATAAATGAGTTATTTGTCGTCATGCAAAATACAGCAGGCCAGTGCGTTAACAACGTTACTTGTTCGTTACCTGTTTTTATATAGATATTGTGTTTCAGGTAGTTAGATGGGGATATTACTTTTAACTAAAATGTAACAAACTTCTACAGGGAACAGTAGTCAGTAGTCAGTCAACAATCAACAACTTGTACCTCGTACCTCGTCTACTCGTAACTTTTTAACTAAAAAGTAACAAACTTCTACAGTTATCAGTAAACAGTCTACAGTCATCAGTCAACAACTTGTACCTCGTACCTCGTATCTCGTCTACTCGTAACTTTTTAACTAAAATGTAACAAACTCCACACTCAATTAGCCATTAGCTGTTAGCTTTTAGCCGTTAGCCCCTTGCTCGCGCGGCTACCCTCTTTGTCATCCTGACCGCAGGGAAGGATCCCGATCCCCGGGAGACAGGAGATGCTTCCTGTCGTCAGCATGACAAACCAGAATTTAACTAAAAAGTAACAAACTTCTACAGTTATCAGTCAACAGTTATCAGTCATCAGCCAACAACTCGTACCTCGTATCTCGGCTACTCGTAACTTTTTAACTAAAAAGTAACAAACTCTACACTCATTTTCAAATTTTCAAATTCGCTAATTTTCAAATTAAAAATCGTATCTATAGATAAAACGAACGCCGGACAATGTTTCACTCTTCGTTCTTCACTTTTCATCGCTTTGCGCCATTCTTCGTTCTTCACTTTTTTGGTGCCCCTGCCCTGGATAAATTTATATTTGTACGTTATCCCGATTTGCTTATATTTGTATATAAATAGAGATAATATGACAGCCGAAAAAATACAGGAAGAATTGGAAGCATTGTCAACCCCGGAAAAGAAAGATTTTCTACCGTACTTTTTCAAAACAGGTGAAGGGCAGTACGGCGAAGGTGATAAGTTCCTCGGGGTAGTCGTTCCGGATTCCCGTAAAATAGCCGGGAAATATAAGGACATACCGTTTCAGGAGGTAAAGGCTCTTCTAAACAGCGAATATCACGAATGTCGCCTTTGTGCATTGTTAATTCTTGTCGAACGGTTCAAGAAAGCCGGTGAGCAAGACAGGAAAGAGATATATGAGTTTTATTTGGCACATACTCATAGGATTAATAACTGGGATTTGGTCGATTTGAGCAGTCAGTATATCGTAGGGGAATACCTGTTGGATAAAGACCGTTCTGTATTATATACGCTTGCTGATAGTAAACTATTGTGGGATCAGAGAATTGCTGTATTAGCAACATTTCCATTTATAAGGAGTAACGATTTTAAAGACTTGCTGGCTCTATCCGAAAAGTTGTTGCATCATAAACACGACCTGATGCATAAAGCTATTGGGTGGTTGTTACGTGAAGCCGGCAAGAAAAATAAAACTGTGTTGATTGGATTTTTAGATCGATATTATAAAGAAATGCCACGTACCATGCTCCGGTATTCGATAGAGAAACTAACTCCCGAAGAACGGGCACATTATATGAAGAAATGATAAATTATTATACTCACACCTTGCAGAATGGCCTGCGTATCGTGCACAAACCATCGGAGAGTAATGTCTCTTATTGCGGCTTTATAGTGAATGCCGGAACTCGTGATGAAGAAAAGGATGAATACGGTATGGCACATTTTGTCGAACATATGCTTTTTAAAGGCACGGATAAGAGACGTTCCTGCCACATCATCAACCGGATGGAAAATGTTGGCGGAGAACTGAATGCCTATACCAATAAAGAAGAGACTGTCGTTTACTCAGCTTTTCTGGAAGAACATTTTCAACGGGCATTTGAGCTAATGTCAGATATTACTTTTCATTCTGTATTTCCTCCGTATGAAATCGATAAGGAGATAGAAGTCATTATCGATGAGATCCATTCTTATGAAGATAGCCCTTCGGAGCTTATATATGACGAGTTTGAGAATCTAATGTTTTCAGGCTCTCAAATTGGGCATAATATCTTGGGCGAACCGGATCTTTTAGTCAATTTTGACAGTAATAAAGCCCGGAAATTTATTCTGAATCATTATCAGCCACAGAATATAGTATTCTTTTCTTTGGGTAAGACTAACTTTAAAAAGGTTGTTTATTATGCCGAGAAATATTTATCCGGTTTGCACTTTTCCTCAAATAGGAACAACCGGGTAGCTCCCGGTATTATTGAACCTGTGAGAAAAAGAACGGAGAAAGATACTTCACAAGGGCATGTCTTGCTTGGATTTCATTCCTACTCGTTACATGATAGTAATAGGAGGGTGTTAAACCTCTTGAATAATATTTTAGGTGGTCCGGGTATGAATAGCAGGCTGAATATCTCTTTACGGGAAAAAAGAGGCTATGTTTATAATGTAGACTCGTCCGTTACTGCATATACCGATGCCGGATTTCTTTCTATCTACTTTGGTTGTGATAAGAAAAATATAGACAAATGCCTGACACTTGTCACCAAAGAACTGCGAAAGATGAAAAATGAAAAGTTAACGACATCGCAACTGCATGTTGCTAAAAAGCAGCTTATGGGACAGATTGGAGTAATGAGAGATAACCATGAAAATCTGGCTTTATCTTTAGGTAAGAACTTTCTGCATCATAATCATTTCAACACATTGGAAGAAGTTTTCGAAAGAATTGAATCAATATCGTCAGAACAAATACAGGATGTTGCCAATGAAATTTTCAATGAAAATCAACTGTTTAGTTTAATATATAATTAATTGTTCTAACTTTGTACCACTTACTATAACATACTTTATAGGACATTAGAAATAGAAACTTATGCGTATGAAATATATACTAAAAATATCTCTTTGGGTCTTCTCCTTATTGTTGATTAATTGTCTGCCTGCAAGTGCCCAATATCCTAAGAAGCGAATGACCGCAGACTTTCGTATGGGGATGAATTATCCACAGATGTCAGGAACACAAGGTTCTGAACGATTTAAAATGGGATTACATATAGGGGGTAATGTTAATTACAAGATTATAGGTAATTTTCAAGTACAAACAGGTTTTTATGTAACTAAAAAGGGGTATAAAACATATAAGAGAGAGGTTCACGAAAGTGAAAATAATGTTGTACGCGTAGATGAAGGTTGGTATGATGCTACAGGTAATTATATTCAAATGCCTTTCAATATAGGCTATGAATTATACGTGTCCAAAAGGATAGCTTTCAACATAAACGGAGGGGTATATGTTGCTTATGGTTATGGAAATAAAGGCAAAACTAAATATAATGGGCTTATTACTACATACACGCCGAATGTAGATCCCACATATATACATCCAAATGGCGAATTTGAAGAACTTACCTTTAGCGATACCCGATGGAAGCGTTCTGACTATGGACTAAATGGGAGTATAGGGCTTGTTTATGATATTTATACTATTAATTTTAATTATGAGCGTGGGCTGTATAATGTTACACAAGAGGGGGCTCAAGAGTTGAAACATAGAGTTTATTCGGTGTCCTTAGGTTTTCGCTTTTAATTTATTGGAATCGAAACATTTGTGCGAAAAAAATGTTTATTATATGTAACAATATTATAACCTGGATATGGAAAAATTAATAGAAAAACTTCAAGAAGAGGCACAACTTACTCAAGAACAAGCAATCAAGGCAATATCTATAATGAAAGATTATATGGATAAAGAGGGGATGGATATAGATTGGGAAAAGTTCTTCAAAGGAAAGTCTGAAGATTTTATTGTAAAAGCCCGTAGCTTATTCTCAACTGTTTCGAAACAGACACACAGCTATACAGATAATATTGTTGATAAGATAGACGATTTTGCCGATAAAGTTAAAAAAGGAGCTCAAGATCTTTTTAATGAGAAATAAATTGATTAAGCCTGCTAATACAGAATCTGCAAATCTTTGCAGATTTTTTTATTTTATCGGTATAACATATTTCACTACTTTTGTAAACAAATTTAAACTTAAAAAAATATGTCAACATATACAGAAGATAACCGTAAAGTTACTACCCGCCGCCTTATAGAAATGAAAGAACGTGGCGAAAAAATATCAATGCTTACAGCATATGATTACTCCATGGCTTCTATTATAGATCAGGCCGGAATGGATGTCATTCTTGTTGGAGATTCGGCTTCAAATGTGATGGTTGGAAATATAACCACATTACCCATGACACTCGATCAAATGATCTATCATGGACGATCGGTAGTGAATGCCGTGAAACGTGCTTTGGTGGTGGTAGATATGCCTTTTGGTACGGCTTCCGGTAATCCCTTACAATCATTGGAATATGCTATACGTATGATGAAGGAAACGGGGGCTGACACTCTTAAAATAGAAGGAGGTGAGGAAATAGCCCCGGATATAAAAAAGATAATTGACGCAGGCATTCCTGTTATGGGACATTTGGGTCTTATGCCCCAGTCTATAAATAAATATGGTACATATAATGTAAGAGCCAAAGATAGTGTGGAAGCCGATAAATTGATAAAAGACGCTTTATTACTCGAATCTATAGGCTGTTATGCTATTGTATTGGAAAAAATTCCGGCCGAATTGACAAAACAAATAGCCTCACAATTAAGTATTCCTATTATTGGTATTGGCGCAGGTCCGTATGCAGACGGACAGGTATTGGTGATGCATGATATGTTAGGTATTAATAAAAACTTTTCGCCAAAATTCCTACGCCGTTATGCTGATTTGCATTCTGTAATTACAGATGCTGTACAGAACTATATTAAAGATGTGAAAACTTCGGATTTTCCAAATAAAGAGGAGAGCTATTAGACAATGAAAGTCTGTATAGCCGAAAAGCCAAGTGTCGCTCGCGAAATAGCCGGAATTCTGGGGGCTACTTCCCGTAGGGATGGTTATTTTGAAGGGAATGGTTATCAGGTAACGTGGACATTCGGGCATTTCTGTACACTAAAAGAACCACACGAATACACCGGCAGTTGGAAGCAATGGTCGTTGTATGTCCTTCCTATGATACCCCCCCGGTTTAGTATAAAATTAATTGATAATGACGGGGTAAAAAAGCAATTTGGGGTCATCGAAAAACTGATTTCCGAAGCAGAGGAAGTGATAAATTGCGGTGATGCCGGACAAGAAGGGGAACTTATTCAGCGTTGGGTTATGCAAAAAGCGCAATGCAAAGTTCCGGTAAAACGATTATGGATATCTTCGCTTACCGAAGACTCTATCCGTGAGGGTTTTAATAGTCTTAAAGAACAATCCCAATTTGATAAACTTTACGAAGCCGGACTATCTCGAGCCATAGGTGACTGGTTATTGGGCATGAATGCAACACGTTTGTACACAGTTAAATATGGACAAAATAGATCAGTGCTTTCTATCGGGCGTGTGCAAACACCTACTTTAGCGCTTATTGTCAATCGTCAACTGGAGATAGAAAACTTCAAGCCGGAGCCTTACTGGGAACTGAAAACAATATATAGAGATACAACTTTTTCGGCGACAAAAGGTAGGTTTACCACGCAGGAAGAAGGCGGGAAATTTCTGGAGGAGATAAAAACGTCAGACTTTGAAGTTACTGAAGTTACAACCAAAAAAGGAGAAGAAGCCCCGCCCCGTCTTTT
This sequence comes from Dysgonomonas reticulitermitis, assembly GCF_054601275.1. Taxonomy (NCBI): domain Bacteria; kingdom Pseudomonadati; phylum Bacteroidota; class Bacteroidia; order Bacteroidales; family Dysgonomonadaceae; genus Dysgonomonas; species Dysgonomonas reticulitermitis. The sequence continues at coordinate 13,441 of NZ_BAAHWU010000017.1, forward strand.
CGACCTGACAGCCTTGCAAGTAGAGTGTAACAAAAAAATTTCTTTTTCCGCCGAAGAGACTCTCAAGATCATTCAGTCATTATACGAAAAAAAGCTGACCACATATCCACGTGTAGATACTACTTTCCTGAGCGATGACCTGTATCCTAAAGTGCCTGCCATATTAAGAGGCTTGGCCGGATACGAAGAGCTTGTTAAACCTGTTTTAGCCGCAAAGATTTCAAAGTCGAAAAAGGTATTTGACAATAGTAAGGTCACTGATCATCATGCTATTATACCTACCGGAGTTCGGGCAAACAATATATCCGATAATGAGCGTAAGGTATATGATCTGGTAACACGGCGATTTATAGCAGTGTTTTATCCTAACTGTAAAATCTCTACTACAACAGTTTTAGGCGAAGTAAGTAAAGTGGAATTTAAAGTTACCGGCAAGCAGATACTTGATCCGGGATGGCGTGTTGTTTTCGACAAATCGGGGAATGCCCTTAATGATAAGCCAGAGGATGAAGAGAAGGAAAAGGACGATGATAGTGTATTACCGGATTTTGTGAAAGGAGAGAGAGGGCCACATTTACCGTCTTTGAATGAGAAATGGACTCAACCTCCCAAATATTATACGGAAGCGACGCTTCTCAGGGCAATGGAAACAGCAGGAAAGCTTGTTGATGATGACGAATTACGCGATGCTTTGAAAGAAAACGGTATCGGTCGTCCTTCTACCAGGGCTGCAATTATTGAAACCTTGTTCAAACGTAATTATATTCGGAAAGAACGTAAAAATCTATATGCGACTCTGACTGGTGTAGAACTGATTGGAACAATAAAAGAAGAACTTCTTAAATCGGCGGAACTGACCGGGATCTGGGAGAAAAAGCTTCGGCTAATAGAGAAAAATGAGTACGATCCCCGCCAATTTATCGATGAATTGAAACAAATGCTGACCGAAATAGTAGCAAACGTGAAAAGCGATACAGGACGTGCGATAACAATAGAAGAAATAATCCCCGAAAAGGAGAAAACAGAAAGGTTGAAGACAAAAAAGAAGACTGAAAATAAAAAACAAGTAGCGGTTAAAAGAGAGGAAACAGATGTTGTTCTTTGCCCTTTATGTAGAAAAGGTTCTGTTATCAAAGGAAAAACAGCTTATGGCTGTTCGGAATGGAAAGCCGGATGTGCATTCAGATTGTCATATGAAAATATAGATGAGAACCTGAGAGAAAAAGATTTAAAAACAATTATTGAAAGCCTGAATAAATGAAAATAGGCAATATAGAATTTCCAAAGAATCCGGTGTTCCTGGCTCCGATGGAAGATGTCACAGATATGGGCTTCAGACTTATGTGCAAACGCTTTGGCGCGGATATGGTATATACCGAATTTGTGTCGAGTGATGCGCTGATACGACATGTAAATAAGACTCAGGCGAAATTATCTATCAGTGATGAAGAACGTCCTGTCGCTATACAAATTTACGGTAGGGAAGTCGATCCTATGATAGAAGCTGCCAGAATATGCGAAGAAGCGAATCCCGATATATTAGATATAAATTTTGGTTGCCCCGTTAAAAAAGTAGCAGGTAAAGGCGCCGGTTCGGGGATGATGAAAACACCCGGCCTGATGGTCGATATAACGAAAGCTGTTGTGGAAGCCGTAAAGATACCTGTAACCGTGAAAACCCGATTGGGATGGGATAATGATTCTAAAATAATAGTGGAACTTGCCGAGCAGTTGCAGGATGTAGGAATTCAAGCTTTAACGATACATGGTCGCACCCGTGCCCAAATGTATTCGGGCGAAGCAGACTGGTCATTAATTGGTGCGGTAAAAAATAATCCACGTATGCATATTCCTATTATAGGGAATGGGGATGTTACCAGTCCCGAAATATGTAAAAAACGATTCGATGAAACCGGAGCCGATGCAGTGATGATTGGTCGAGGAAGCATTGGTAGCCCATGGATATTTGAAGATGTGAAGCATTATTTGAATACAGGAGAGAAACTCCCTGCTAAAGAGTTTATATGGTATTTAGATATTCTGAAAGACCTTATTCTAAAAAATATATCGTATTCGGGCGAACGTGGGGGAATTATTCATAGTCGCCGTCATCTGGCTGCTAGTTCTGTATTTAAGGGTATCCCTGATTTTAAAAAGACTCGGGTTGCCATGTTACGCACCGATTCGGTCGAAGAACTTTTTTCAATTATTGACAATATACCTGCTCAATTTGATATGAAATAATATCATAAAAATGTATCTTTACATCATATGACGTATCAGGAGGCAATCGAGTATCTATATGATCATCTTCCGGTCTATCAGAGAATCGGCAGTGAGGCATTTAAAGCAGGGCTTGACAATAGTTTAGCCCTCGATACATACCTTTCTCATCCTCATACTAAATATAAAACCATACATGTGGCAGGTACAAACGGAAAAGGCTCTACGTCTCATTTACTGGCTGCGATACTACAGCAAGCAGGATACAAAGTCGGTCTTTATACATCCCCGCATCTGGTAGACTTCCGCGAACGTATTCGTGTGAATGGAGAGAAGATCTCCGGGCAATATATTGTTGATTTCATAGACAAGCATCGCGAGGTATATGAGCCTATACAACCATCCTTTTTTGAATTGACAATGATGATGGCTTTTCAGTATTTTGCTGATATGAAAGTTGATGTCGCTATCGTTGAGGTTGGCTTGGGAGGACGCCTGGATAGTACAAATATCATTAATCCCGATCTAAGCGTAATAACAAATATAAGTTTCGACCATATGCAAATGTTGGGCGATACTTTAGAGAAGATAGCAACAGAAAAAGCCGGGATAATCAAAGCCGGGATACCTGTAGTGATAGGTGAGGCCGAAGGAGAAGTTCGTAAAGTCTTTGAAAAAACAGCTGATAGAGTAGGGGCGAGGATTGTTTTTGCTGAGGATGAGCATATTATTCAAAATAGCTTGAGAACTGCAAGTGGTTGGTTGCTCGATACTAAATATTATCTTTATCTAAAAGGCGAATTATCCGGTTATGCCCAAATAAAAAATGCGGCGACAGTTTTATGTGCAGTAAAAGAATTACAGTCACTAGGTTATGTGATACCCTCTAAGGCTGTTTATAATGGCTTCGCTTATGTAACCGAATTAACCGGATTAATGGGGCGTTGGCAAGTCATTCAGGAACTCCATCCTAAAATTGTTTGTGATACAGGACACAATATTGCCGGGATAAAGTATATTGTAGAGCAGCTGGCTACAGAAAAGTATAATACTCTTCACATTGTATTAGGCATGGTTAATGACAAAGATATTACTTCTGTTTTGTCTATACTTCCTAAGCATGCTGTTTATTACTTTACAAAGGCGTCGGTTCCCCGTGCACTTGATCAGATGAAATTGCAGGAACTAGCCGGTAAAGCCGGTTTAACGGGTTATTCGTACCATACAGTAAGCGAAGCCATACAAGCAGCCAAAGAATGGGCCAGACCGAATGATTTTATTTTTATAGGAGGCAGTAATTTTATTGTTGCCGATGCTTTAACGGAACTTGGATATAAGTAAACAATTAAACAGGTTTTGCTGTTTTCCCGTCTCTTTTTATCTCTTTATTATCCAAAGCATTCAGAATAATGTTGTCATAATCATAAATATCGTCTGCATAGTATAATGTATCGTTATCATCAGGGTACATGTATGCTGTATAGTAATCGACGAAGAGAGATATTTTACTTTCCGGATTCAGTATGTCCGTCAATTTCTTCAGTTTGTTTTCCTTAGCCAGTTTTTTCCCTTCGTTAGAAACGGGAGATTTGCCTACGCTATAATACAGCCTGTCTTTATAAATATCGTCCGAAGTTGCAGACATACAAAAAAAGGCCAGATCGAAAGGTTTTTGTACTCTTACGCATCCATGACTTACAGCCCTGTTTTTTCTATTAAATGCAGCTTTGGAAGGGGTATCGTGGAGATAGACAGAGAAAGCATTGTTAAATATGAACTTAATCAATCCAAGCGCATTTCTTTCTCCCGAGTTTTGGCGGATGGTATATGCGAATTTAGACGGATTAACTTCTTTCCAATTTATGGACTCTAAATCGACTTCTTTACCTCCTTTATATAGCTTCATGTTATTTCTCTTGATATATGTCGAATCTTTTTTCTGAAGAACAGCAACCTCTTTTTGTGCAATACTGGTCGGTACGTTCCAAATCGGGTTCAGATTCAGATAACTGATATCACTTTCCAGTAAAGGTGTTTTGTTTGTGACTGAACCAACACATACCCGCATGATCAGGGGCAGGCTATCTTTCTGACAAGCAAAAAGCATGGCAGGGGCAATATTTACTTCTATATGTTTATCATGTTTCGGCTTTGTCCGTTTCCAACGGTACCGTTCCATGTTGGCGCGTAACTTAGACTGATAATATTCCAAAGGCTTGTTTAAAGCATCGATTGTTATTTTTCCGACCTCATCTTCTTCCGGATAAGAGTTTTTACGCCGGAAGGTGTTTATCGCCGCCAATAAATCTTTATTTAATATCTGATGTAGGGTATCTGTACTGGTGGAATCCGGCTTGTATTCCCCTGTAATAATAAGGCGACGGGCAATATCCGATATATAAGGATTTTTATCGCCTATTTTATATGTTTTTGGACTCTCTATTTTATCGAATTTAAGGTCTTTTTTATCGTCCAGGTCTTGATACTCGTCCAGTAATTTCCGATAAACCAGGTCATCGGGATGAGAGCCCGAAATCAGATTGATAGGATCTTTTGGCAGGTTGATATATAAATTATCGAAGAATATAGAATCTGGCCGGGCGGTATAAATATCATAATCTTTTTTGTATAAGATTTCAGGATTTGTAAATCCATAATTCATGCCTGTTATGTACTTAATGGCTGAGTTTGTAGAAATAAATTCCAAATCAGCCATTTTTTGATATAAAATATCCAGGTTGAGGCTATATGCCCCGGAATCTATTGAATCCATCAGAGATTTTATATATCCGGTCGGGAAATAATCCACAGACAGCCCATGTTTGTAGCTATTTTCCAATATGTTAGTTAATTCTTTGATCTTTTGAATATCAAGTGTGTCATGTATCCAAATAGGGGTAAAAGTATTTTTCACATACAAGTTTTGTAAGATAGAATCTTCTTGTATACGAGATTGTAAGACTTCTTTTAAATGCTGAGGGTTAAAATCCGGATAATTTTTAGCAAATTTTGAAAGGATAACTTCTTTCTTACTGGACTCGCTAAGTTTAGTAGAACTTCTTTCTTTACAACTGGTAAAGAATATCATAATTACTATAAGTATAGTGTATAAGGTATATTTCATAAAACTCTAATAAAACAAGATCTGTCGGTACTTAATGTTTTTCCTCTTTACGCCTTTACTCAGGCATAAAGAGGGAAAATAGGATCATTCCAGATAAGTATATCCATATAGTCCGGATCGATAGTTGGATAAGAATTCCTTACCTTCCTCTACCGTGATAGATCCTTGTTTGACACAGCTTGTAACCCATGTTTCTACAGTTCGCACTAATTTTTTAGCATTGTACTGCGCATAGTCCAGTACTTCGGCAACAGTTTCACCATCAATCATTTGTTCTATTTTGTAACCGTCTTCATCAACAGAGATATGCACGGCGTTAGTATCCCCGAATAGATTATGAAGGTCACCTAATATTTCCTGATACGCACCCACAAGAAAAACTCCGAGATAGTACGACTCGTTCTTCTTCATGGAATGTACAGGGAGGTAAGATGATTGGTTACCATTCGAGATGAAGTTATCTATCTTACCATCAGAGTCACAGGTAACATCCTGTAATGTTGCCGTCCTGTCAGGACGCTCATCTAATCGGTGAATAGGAATTATCGGAAATATCTGGTCGATGGCCCAAGAGTCCGGTAAAGATTGAAATAATGAAAAATTACAGAAATATTTGTCCGGCAGCAATTTTGATAATTGCTTCAATTCTTCGGGAGAGTGCTTTGAGCGGCCCGCTATGTGAAATATCTCACGGGCAATAGAAAAATATAAACGTTCTACTTGTGCCCTGGTTTTTAGAGACAACATACCCAAGCTGAATAAGTCAAGCGCTTCCTCTCTGATTTGTTGAGCATCGTGCCATGCCTCTAACATACGGGATTGGCTCAGGTTGTCCCATATTTCGTATAACTCGCGGACAAGTTCATGGTCATCTTCTTTTATATCTTCATCTTCATCCCATTCAGGAAGCGTAGTTGTTTCCAGTACTTCAAATACCAAAATAGAATGATGTGCTGTGAGTGAACGCCCCGATTCCGTAATAATATTGGGATGAGAGATATTATTCTTGTCAGCGGCATCTACCATTGTGGCAATAGAGTCATTCACATACTCTTGTATGGAATAGTTTACACTACTTTCGTTATATGATGAACGCGTACCATCATAATCTACACCCAGACCTCCGCCAATGTCAACAAATTCGACATTGAAGCCCATTGAATGTAGTTGCACATAGAATTGAGCAGCCTCACGCAAAGCTGTTTTTATCCTGCGTATTTTAGTTATTTGGCTACCAATATGGAAGTGTATAAGGCGAAGAGAATTTTGTAAATTATTTTTTTCCAGATAGGCTAAAGCTTCAAGCAATTCACTCGAGTTAAGCCCGAATTTACTGCCATCTCCTCCAGATTCTTCCCATTTACCACTGCCGGAACTAGCTAGTTTAATACGGATACCAATATTGGGGGTGATTTTTAATCGTTTTGCTATTCTGGCAATCAGAGGTATCTCATTTAGTTTCTCGACTACGATGAAAATATGTTTTCCCATCTTTTGAGCGAGCAGGGCTAATTCTATATAACTTTCATCCTTATATCCATTGCAGATAATAAGCGAATTAGGGTCAGTATTGATTGCTATTACTGCGTGGAGTTCGGGTTTTGATCCGGCTTCGAGCCCTATATTGAATTTTTTACCGTGACTGATGAGCTCTTCAACCACAGGACGCATTTGATTTACTTTGATGGGATAGATTATATGGTTTTGTCCCGTATATTCATATTCCTCTGCTGCTTGTTTAAAGCATGTCGATATCTTTTCAATTCTGTTATCCAGAATATCCGGAAAACGAACCAAAACAGGAGCTGATACATCACGAAGTTGTAATTCGTCCATCAATTCCTTTAAATCGACAGCTACTCCATTTTTTCTGGGAGTCACAACAACGTTACCTTTCTCATTTACAGAAAAGTAATTAATACCCCAGCCTGCGATATTATATAACTCGGCCGAGTCTTCGATGCGCCATTTTCTCATTCTTCTTGTAAAGTGATAAAATTATTTAATAGATAAAAATGTTGTTATTTTAGCATTCTTAGGGTCTTTTGCTTCTTCCCCATAGATGTCAAAATCAGCAGTATAAGCCCTGTTTATATTTGATTGCCATATACGAGCCCATGTTTTACCTACGACATAAGGCAATTCTCCTTCTGAAGTGTATTGTAAATATTTACATGCCGGAAAATCTTTTATTATCAAATTTTTATTCGTAGGAATTCCGTTGATGTTTGAAACTTTATATCCTATAAGAGTCGTATATTCTCCTGTATAATCGCTTTCATAATCGGTATATATACAGTATACATCATTCGATATTTTATTTGGAATGGATTGTACAACACCATTGAGAAAGAACGATTCCCATAGTTTGGCGATATCTTCTTGCGACTTATGATTTTGGTTTGTAGTTCTAACAGATATCCCAACTATAGTGAACGCATCTAATGTTATTTCTTTGCTTTTCATTCTTTCACTAATATTTTAGAAATTTCGGCAATATATAAATAGTGAAAATCTTTTTCAGGATACCATCTTCTGATAACTTCTTTATCAAGGAATGCATTCTCTTCTATTCGTTGTACAAATAGTTTTTTAGCAAAGATAACACTGTTAGCTTCTTGAAAATAGGGAATATCATTCTCTTTTATTATAGTTAACTTTGTTTTCTCGATTTTATTTTCATCTCTTCCCGATACCTTTCCCAAATAACTTAAATCTTTGAGGTAGCCTTTATCAAAAAATGTGAGGGAAAAAGAGTCTGAACTTTCTACAAATTCCCTTGTATATCTTTGCGGACGTATGACAATAAAAGCGACTTCTTTATTCCACATAACGCCAAATCCCCCCCAACTGGCAGTCATCGTATTTACTGTGCCATCCGGTTTTGATGCTGTAATCAGCATCCATTTGTCTTTTAGTCCAAATGCATCAGGGGTATAGTCTTTTATATTTGTTTTTTTGAAAACCATTTTATTAGTATAAATACAGTCAATGTTTCGTCCGGGTAAATAGGGAATTTCAATTCGTAAAAATATAAAATATGTTGTGAAAAAGGAAATAAATATAGGTAAACTATATTAAGAATCTGAGAATGTTATATTATTCTGAATATGAAAAACAAATGCTATAGTTTAGTATATAGTTTGTTCTATTTTAGGAGGAGATATGGATATAAAAAAACGGAGACAGATCATAATTGAAATGTCCCCGCTCTTTATTTTGAATCTTTTATTTTTTATCAGCTGCTTTAGCTTTATCTTGGCAGCAAGATGCAGTTTTGCCATCTTTTTTATCTGTTGCTTTAGCTTTGTCTTTGCAACATGATTTCTTATCGTCCTTCTTATCAGAAGCTTTATCTTGGCAACATTCCTTTTTAGGCTGATCTTTTTTAGGAGCTTTATCCTGAGCTACTACCACAGATGAAGCCATTAAGGCTACACACATAATTGCTGACATTATAATTTTCTTCATACTTTTACTTTTTAATTAATACAAGTTATCTCACAAATATACAAGCTATTTCGTGAAAATATAATTAACAGACGTTAAAAATAGAGTATTAATATTCAAAATATCCGAATTCGCTATCGATAATAAGTTCTGTACGATCTGATTTCTCTACAAAGCCAACTATTTGAGCCTCGATACCAAAAGACTTTGACATATCGATAACTTTTTGAGCATATGGTTGCGGTAAATAAATTTCCATACGATGCCCCATATTAAAGACCTTATACATTTCTTTCCAATCCGTTCCCGATTGTTCTTGAATTAGTTTGAACAAAGGTGGTACGGGAAAAAGATTGTTTTTGGTAATTTTTACTTTATCTACAAAATGCAAGACTTTAGTCTGTGCACCTCCTGAACAATGAACCATTCCATGTATGTGCCCACAAAGTGTATCCAGTATTTGTTTGATAACGGGAGCATAAGTACGGGTAGGGGAGAGCACCAGCTTTCCGGCATCTATATTTAAACTTTCTATTTGGTCGGTAAGTCTCATCTTTCCCGAATAAATTAGTTCGGAAGGTATAGAAGCGTCATAACTCTCAGGATATTTTTTTGCAAGATAATTGGCAAATACATCGTGACGTGCCGAGGTCAGGCCATTGCTGCCCATGCCGCCATTGTATTCTTTTTCGTATGTTGCCTGTCCGGAAGAAGATAAGCCGACTATAACATCCCCATCTTGGATGTTATCATTAGAGATGACATCTGATCGTTTCATCCGGCATGTAACTGTACTATCCACAATGATAGTGCGAACCAGATCACCAACATCAGCCGTTTCTCCTCCTGTAGGGTATATATTGACACCTAACGAGGATAGTTCATCACATAGTTGGTTAGTCCCTTCTATAATTGCCGATATAACTTCGCCCGGTATCAGCATTTTATTCCTTCCAATAGTAGAAGATAATAAAATATTGTCGGTGGCGCCAACGCACAGTAAATCATCTATATTCATAATCAGGGCATCTTGCGCAATGCCTTTCCACACAGAAATATCTCCCGTTTCTTTCCAATATATGTATGCTAATGAAGATTTGGTACCGGCTCCGTCAGCATGCATAATATTACAATACTCAGGATCACCGCCCAATATATCCGGAATTATTTTACAGAAAGCTTTTGGAAATATGCCTTTATCTACGTTCTTAATTGCATTGTGAACGTCTTCTTTCGAGGCCGAAACTCCTCGTTGATTGTAGCGTTGGTCACTCATTTCGTTTGTCCGAAGAAATAAATTTATATGAAGTACAAACCTACATAAAAATCTTCGATTTTTAGGCCAGTTGTATAAAAAACCAAGACCACCTTTCGTCCACGATCTGCCCCGTACTCGAAGTACAAATAATAAATTTGCAGAATAATTAACGGCTTTACAAGAGCCAATTTATTAACTTAAAAAGTTTAGCTTATGGACAAAGTCTGTGGTCTTGACGTGCACAAAGATAGTGTATTTGCATGTATCTTGGGCGCTAATGAAGAAAAAATTTATGAGGGTCGTTTTGGGACGACCACGTCAGAGTTAACAAAATTACGTAACAATCTTGTAGAATACGGGACTGGACGGGTAGCGATGGAAAGTACGAGCATTTATTGGATGCCGGTATGGAGTGTATTACAATCTGATTTTGAGTTGAATCTGGTACAGCCTCCTCACTGAAGCGGCTTGGGCGGCAACGCATTCCAAAACAGGCTTTATGGGATACAAATATCGACAGCTTGTCGCCCGAAAGATGGCTTCGCAAAAAGCGCTGATGGCGATCGCCCGAAAAATGCTGGTGGTTATTTTCAATGTCTTATCAACGAAAAAACCATTTGACTTGACACGAAATATGCCTGCCATAAGGCAGAACGCATAATGCTTGTCTCTCAACAAAGAACAGGCCCGGTACTGTTTCAGCTCCTTACCTTTGTGGCGAATCTTATCCCGGCTTTGCAAAATGAGCAATAAACGGATATCGGTAATGAAAATGCGTATGAGCTAAGAAAGCTCGAAGAGGAAAGTATTTTAGTATTATTGCCAAGCTTGAGACGGTTATTTTATCGCCTCTTGTAGCTTATTTGCCTTATCTGTCCTCTATTTATACGAATATCGCATATTTTCTGCATGTTACATAGAATGGGATATACTTTTGGGGGATTTTTAGAGGAAAGGTAATAAAAACACGTTGATTTAATAATCTGATATTTATAAAAACAAACAACCTGTAGACAATCAGTCTTACAGGTTGTTATATAAATCTATATAAAACAAATTAATAGTCTTTTACTTCCCAACCTAAAGCACTGGCTCCTAATACGGCGGCATCACTTTCTTTAAGTTCAGACATTAATAGTTTTATTTTATTGCGATAGATCGGCAACATATTTTCCTCCATGTGCTTACGTACCGGATCAAATATTAATTTCCCGGCTTTTGTTAATCCTCCGAACAGTATAATTGCTTCCGGACTGGAGAACGCTACAAAATCAGCAAATGATTCACCCAATATCAGACCGGTCATTTCAAAAATATCTTTAGCCATTTTGTCTCCTTTTACGGCTGCATCGTATACATCTTTTGACGTAATATCTGCAGGATCAAGTTCTCTTAGTAGACTAGGCTCTGTTCTGGTTTCTAAAAATTCTCTGGCTGTACGTGCCACTCCTGTTGCAGAACTGTATGTTTCCAAACAACCTTTTTTTCCGCAACCACAAAGGCGGCCGTCACGACGAATAGTAGTATGGCCCAATTCTCCGGCAAAACCATCGTGGCCATATACAAGCTGCCCATTTACTACGATTCCACTACCTACACCTGTACCGAGAGTGATAACGACAAAGTCTTTCATTCCACGTGCTGCTCCATAAGTCATTTCTCCAATTGCTGCCGCATTTGCGTCATTGGTTAAAGCAACAGGGATATTCAACTTGTCAGTAAGCATTTGAGCTAAAGGAATTACTCCTTTCCAAGGTAGATTAGGTGCAAATTCGATGCAACCGGTAAAATAATTACCGTTTGGTGCACCAACGCCAACCCCCTTTATATTTCCGGTACCACCTACCTGATCGATGATTTCTTGAACTCCGGCAGCAAGGTGAGTTACATAATCATTAATTTCCAGATATGTACCCGTTTTTATAGATCCTTGATTTATTATATGTCCACGTTTGTCTACTACGCCAAAAACCGAATTAGTTCCACCAATATCGATTCCAATAGCATACGGTTTTTCCATGATTTTTATATATATGTTAATTCAACAATGAAATTATTTCTTAATTAAAATATTTACAAATATAACTAATTCCAAGTTAATATTAGCCTTTGTCACAGTGAAATTCCTGTGTTTTTGCATAAGATGACGGTCAGGAATGTTTAAAATATGTATCCAAAACATTACTTGCCGCAGCAAAAGAACTCATCTGGGAATCAAGAACTAACTGTTCGTATTTTTTCAGTTCTTTTTGCACTTCCGGATTATTGTAAAAATTGCTTTTTAACCGTTCATTGATTGTTTCATGCATCCAGAATTTGGATTGGGCATTGCGTCTGTATTCGAAGTACCCATTTCCCTTAACGAAAGCTATGTATTCATCGATCATTTTCCAAACCTCATCGATACCTATTTCATAATATCCGGAATAGGTTAGTACTTGGGGAGTCCATCCTGATTCGGGCAGGGGAAACAGGTGAAGTGCATTCTGAAAATGTGACTGAGCCAGCCTGGCTTTTTCTATATTATTACCATCAGCTTTATTAATAATAATGCCATCAGCCATTTCCATTATTCCACGTTTTATTCCTTGTAATTCGTCACCTGTTCCGGCTAACTGTATTAAAAGGAAAAAATCGACCATAGAATGTACTGCTGTCTCTGATTGGCCTACACCAACAGTTTCCACAATAATACGGTCAAATCCGGCCGCCTCGCATAATATAATGGTTTCCCTTGTTTTACGGGCTACGCCACCTAATGAGCCGGCAGAAGGGGAGGGGCGGATAAATGCATTTTTTTCCACAGATAGTCTCTCCATTCTTGTTTTATCACCTAGTATACTTCCTTTGGTAACTTCACTGGATGGATCTATTGCTAAAACTGCAAGTTTATTATTACCCTTTAGAATATGCATGCCAAAAGCATCTATAGATGTGCTTTTCCCGGCTCCAGGTACACCGGTTATTCCTATACGGATAGAATTACCTGTATAGGGCAGGCATTTCTCTATCACTTCCTGTCCTATAGCTTGGTGATCTTGCCTGGAACTTTCTATGAGGGTTACAGCTTGTCCCAAAATTGTAATGTTTCCTTTTAGGATTCCCTCAACATATTCAGAAACCGTATATACCTTTCTTTTGAATTTCTTAAAATTGTTCAAATAAGGATTTACTGTAGGTTGTTCAGATATTCCTTTATTTACTCGCAAGCCTTGAAATTGATCGTCATTTTCAATATGTTCCATATAAATAAAATTTTATGGATAGCATGTTATTCTTTATTTTGTGTAAATATAATCAAATAATAGGAGCTTTCTCTTATGGCAAATATTATTTAACAAATACAATATTAAACATAATAGTAATTATGTAACATTATTGTAATCAAAGAAAACAATAAACGCCTACAAGAGTTTTTCTCATAGGCGTTTGTTATATCTATTTACCTGCTTGTTTATTCTGCTTCTAATTCTTTTTGAACAGCATCGTATTCAGCATTCTTATTTACATTCAATAAAGTCAGATTGTAATATACGTTTTGCAACTTCATTAGAATTTGTCTAATATCGTATTTATCAGCGTTTTTTGCTTTTAGCAAATCTCTATATTTTTCAAGATATGGTAATGCCTTTTGATAAAGATCTACAGTTTCTCTGTCAAATTTTGCAGATGTGGTTCTATCTGTTGTTTGACTGGCTTTTTCCTTTGTATCCTGAGCTTGCAATATATATAATACGCCGATTCCCTCCAACGCTTTTTCACAATTAGCGTCAGTCGACACAGCTTGCAAGTAAGCCGGTTCTGCTTTAGCATAATCTTTTTGTTCGGCAAATAATGAAGCTTTTACGCTCAACAACTCGCATGCATTAGTAGGATCATTTTTGATTGCTTCATCCAGATAGGACATTGCTTCATCCGTTTTTCCTCCTTTAATGAATTCATTGATCAGATTAAGGGAAAAGTATCTGACAGACGGGAATTTTTGAGTTCCTTCGCGCAACAAATTTACATAAGCTACGCTGTCGCCAACTTGTTGGTATTCACTGGCTAGTAATTCGTAAGTGTCACTTTCTTTATATGTGCTATTCTGAACATATGGTTCAGCTGTAAGCTTTTTCAATAATTGGATAGAACGTGCATCATCTTTTGATTGTATAGCACTAATTACGGCATAATATTTGATTGTTTGAAATGTTGTATCCTGAGTATTAAAATCAGCTCTGCTATCTTCAAATATTGCTAAAGAAGGCAGTTCCCAGTATCTTTCAAAAAAATCGGCAGCTTTTTTGTAATCTTGTTTCTCGTTATAGAATATGCCACCATTAATATAGAATCGATGACCATCTCTTAAATTCTTAACGACATCCTTTCTTACTTTGTTTTTAATTTTACCTTTTTCGTCCGGAAGCTGGCCTAATTCATCGGCCTTGATATAAGGTTCATACATGTTATATAATCCTTCATACATTTTTTCTTCGTTACCGCCTTTCTGGGTAATTTGCTTCTGCATTTCCAGGGTCCGCTCATCATCAAAAGCCTTGTATTCGATATCTCCGGCTACTTTCCATGTTTCCGGATCATTCATAGTTTCCGGATTAGTTAATGCCGGTTTTATCAATGTTCTGGCCTCACTAATATCCTTAGAGGATTTTGCATTTTTTACAGCGCTTTTCTGTGCGAAAGAAAATCCTGCAAATGCACATAAAGCTAATACTAATAAAGTACGTTTCATAATTATCGATTTAGTTTATATTCAATTGTTTAGTCAATACTCTCGATTTTTGCATCATTTTCGTTATTTTCTATTTCATCAACTTCATTATCAGAATCAACCTTACAAATAGAAGCAATTTCATCATTTCTCTTGCCCAGATTGATTAGCTTAACTCCCTGGGTAGCACGTCCCATAGTGCGAATATCTGAAACTTTTAGACGAATAGTAATACCAGACTTGTTAATTATCATTAAATCGTTCTCATCTGTAACGCTATTTATAGAAACCAGCTTACCTGTTTTGTCAGTTATATTCAGTGTTTTAACTCCTTTACCACCACGACTGGTTATACGATACACAGGAACGATACTTCCATTTTCGTCAATTACATCATTGCCTTCTTCATCTTTTTCATTGAGATTCGTGCGTTTTCCGTATCCCTGTTCTGATACAACCATAATGGTTTCATTGTTTTGGGCCTCTTTTGACATTGCAAGCATTCCTATAACTTCATCTTGCCCGTCTTCATCGATGCGCATACCGCGTACACCCGTTGCTGTACGTCCCATTTCACGAACATCGGATTCATGGAAACGTATGGCTCTACCATTTCTGTTCGCTAATAATATTTCGCTGTCGCCGTCAGTCATAAGTACCTCTATAACCTTATCATCTTCGCGTATTGTTATAGCGTTCACTCCGTTTTGACGAGGGCGTGAATATGCTTCAAGGCTGGTTTTCTTTATAACACCTTGTTTTGTACAGAATATCAGATAATGGCTATTGATATAATCTGTATCGCCGAACCCTCTGACACGGATAAATGCCGTTGCTTTATCATCCGATTCAATGTTCAAAAGATTTTGAATTGCCCGTCCTTTCGAGTTTTTAGTACCCTCCGGAATGTCAAATACGCGCAACCAATAACATTTGCCTTTCTGCGTGAAGAGCAGAATGTAATTGTGCATCGATGCCGGATATATATGTTCAATAAAATCTTCGTTTCTGGTTTCTGAGCCTTTAGCTCCCACTCCACCTCTATTCTGGGCTCTAAATTCGGTTAAAGGTGTACGCTTGATATATCCCAGATGTGAGACAGTTATGATCATTTCGTCATTGGCATAGAAATCTTCAGGATTTAATTCTTCTGACGCATAAACAATTTCTGTGCGGCGTTCATCACCATATTTATCTCTTACCTCAATCAATTCATCTTTAATAACTTGCATGCGAAGATCTTCGTTAGACAGTATCTCGTTTAAATAAGCTATTAATTTTTGAATTTCTTCGTATTCGTTATGCAACTTATCTTGTTCAAGTCCTGTAAGCTGACGTAGACGCATTTCTACTATCGCCCGGGATTGTATTTCTGTCAGGTTAAATCTCGATATCAAGTTCTCAATAGCTTCTTGTGGCGATTTGGATGCCCTGATTATGGCAATTACTTCGTCTATGTTATCTGAGGCTATAATGAGGCCTTCCAGTATATGGGCGCGTTCCTCTGCTTTACGTAAATCGTATGTAGTACGACGAATAACAACATCAATACGGTGCTCAACAAAAAACGAAATCATGTCTTTCAGATTCAATGTTTTTGGTCGACCCTTAACTAACGCTATATTGTTAACACTGAAAGACGATTGTAAAGCCGTAAGTTTATATAGTTTGTTTAGAACCACGTTCGCGTTGGCGTCGCGCTTAATATCGACAACGATACGCATACCCTGACGGTCAGATTCATCATTAACATTGCTGATGCCATCGAGTCTTTTTTCTCCTACAAGGTCTGCTATATGCTTGATTAGCTCTGCTTTATTTACTAAATATGGAATTTCTGAGATCACTATTTTTTCGTGATTACCTTCCATTTCTATTTCGGCACGACCACGCATGATAACACGTCCACGACCGGTTTCAAATGCATCGATAACACCTTGATATCCATATATAAATCCTCCCGAAGGGAAATCCGGAGCCTTTACATATTGCATCAGGCCTTGAGTATCAATGTCTTTATTGTCAATGTACGCAATAGTGGCATTGATTGACTCTGTCATATTATGAGGAGCCATATTGGTAGCCATCCCTACGGCAATACCCGATGCTCCGTTTATCAACAAATTAGGAATGCGTGTAGGAAGGACTGTGGGTTCCTTCAATGTATCGTCGAAGTTTAACTGAAAATCAACAGTTTCTTTATCGATATCTTTCAGCATTTCTTCCGCTAAGCGGCTTAGGCGTGCCTCAGTATAACGCATAGCCGCAGGGCTGTCACCATCGACACTACCCATATTTCCTTGTCCGTCTACCAACAGATAGCGCATGCTCCATTCCTGTGCCATACGTACCATAGCAAAATATACCGAAGAGTCACCATGAGGGTGATACTTACCGAGTACTTCTCCGACAATTCTGGCTGATTTTTTGTGAGGCTTGTTAGATGCATTACCCAGCTCGCTCATTCCGTATAAAATACGACGATGTACAGGTTTAAAACCGTCTCTTACATCAGGTAAAGCCCTGGAAACTATGACCGACATTGAATAGTCAATGTAGGCAGATTTCATCTCATCCTCAATATTGATTCTAATAATTCTATCCTCTGCTTCTATCATTATTTTAACATAAAATTTTTATTCTCAAATACTTGTGTAAAGCTTTTCAGTTAAGGCCTTTTTTTAAGTTTTAAAAACATGCTAAGGTATGAATTTTCTTTGTATTAAGAAAATATAATGTCACAAAAAAATGCCCGATAGTTTAGTATCTACCGAGCATTTCGTATATCAATCAGGCCGTTTAATTATTCATTTCTGCCATGACAGTTCTTATATTTTTTACCGCTTCCGCAGAAACAAGGCTCATTTCTTCCTTGCTTTTTGTCCACTTGAATTGGAGCCATTCTTGGCTTTTCTTCGCCCGGGCGTTGTCCGGGAGCTTGTCTTCTTTGGCCTGATTCTACTTCATTACGTTCTGTACGATAACGGCTGTAATCGGTTTTTCGCTCAGGAGCAGCCTGGCGAACTTGCTCCGGTTCGCGTACCGGTATTTGCCCACGCATAAGTATAGTAACAGCCTTGTTATTTATACTGTTAAGCATGGATTTAAACAGAGTAAAAGACTCCAGTTTGTAGATCAATAGAGGATCTTTCTGCTCGTAACTTGCATTTTGTACCGATTGTCGTAAATCGTCCATTTCGCGAAGATGTTCTTTCCATTCTTCGTCTATCGTATGTAGCACAATTGATTTTTCAAAAGACTTGATAATCTCTTTTGATCCCGAATCGTATGCATCTTTCAAATTACATGAAATATTATATACACGCTTACCATCTGTAATAGGAATCAGGATATTTTCAAATTTGCTACCTTGCTCTTCATAAACTTGTTTAATAACAGGATTTGCAATCTCAGCCAAACGATCCATTTTGTGTTTAAAGTTTTGAACAGCAGTCTCATATGTCTTATCCGTCAAATCATCGGGTTTGGATGTACGGAATGTTTGTTCATCAAATGGCGCTTCAATAGCCAGTATACGAAGTAAATCTATTTTAAGTCCTTCATAATCCAGATTATCTGCATATTGTTCCGATAAACTTACTGCAGTATCATAGAACATATTCACAATGTCGATGCCAATACGTTCTCCCATAAGGGCATGGCGACGGCGTTTGTAAACGACTTCACGCTGAGAATTCATAACGTCGTCATATTCAAGCAAACGTTTACGGATACCGAAGTTATTTTCTTCAACTTTCTTTTGAGCTCGTTCTACTGACTTGCTAAGCATGTTGTGCTCCAGCATTTCGCCTTCTTTAAAGCCCATACGGTCCATCATGCCGGCAATACGTTCCGATGCAAACAGACGCATCAAATCATCTTCTAATGAGATGTAGAATATCGATGATCCGGGGTCTCCCTGACGGCCGGCACGACCTCTTAACTGACGGTCTACACGACGGGATTCATGTCTTTCGGTACCGATAATCGCTAAACCTCCGGCTTCTTTTACACTCGGCGCCAGCTTTATGTCTGTACCACGACCCGCCATATTGGTAGCGATAGTTACAGCTCCCGGTTGTCCGGCTTGCGCCACAACGTCAGCCTCTTTCTGATGTAGTTTCGCATTCAATACATTATGCTTGATCTTGCGCATGGCAAGCATCTTGCTAAGTAACTCTGATATTTCTACAGAGGTTGTACCAACAAGTACTGCACGCCCTTGATTTACAAGGTTTTCTATCTCTGATATAACCGCATTGTACTTCTCTCGTTTTGTTTTGTATATGCGGTCGTTCATATCATTACGTGCAATCGGCCTATTAGTCGGAATTACTACTACATCCAACTTATAGATATTCCACAACTCTCCGGCTTCGGTTTCAGCTGTACCGGTCATACCCGAAAGCTTGTGATACATACGGAAATAATTTTGCAAGGTAATGGTGGCAAACGTTTGTGTAGCAGCTTCCACTTTTACACGTTCTTTTGCTTCGATTGCCTGATGCAAGCCATCTGAATAGCGTCGGCCATCCATAATACGACCGGTTTGTTCGTCTACAATCAGTACCTTGTTATCGATAACAACATACTCATCATCTCTTTCGAACAATGCATAAGCTTTAAGTAGCTGATTTACTGTGTGAACACGTTCAGATTTGATTGAATAATTTTGCATCAGCTCATCTTTCTTTTCAGCTTTTCCGCTATCTGTCAGCGACAGGTTTTCAAGTTCGGAAAGCTGTGCGCTAATATCGGGCAATACAAAGAATAAAGGGTCATCCGAATTTCCTGTCAATAAGTCTATACCCTTGTCGGTGAGCTCTATACTATTGTTCTTTTCGTCGATTACGAAATACAGGTCGTCTGTAACAATATGCATGTTACGCATTTGCTCCGACATGTAATGTTCTTCGGTTTTCAACATGGACGACTTGATACCCGGTTCGCTCAGGAACTTGATAAGCGGTTTGTTTTTAGGCAATCCTTTAAATGAACGATACAATAGCAAAGAACCTTCTTCCTGTACTTTCTTATCTTCCGAATTCATTTTCACTCTGGCTTCGGCAAGTAATTTGGTGGCTAATTCGCGTTGGGCTTTTACCAGTATCTCCACACGAGGGCGGAATTCTTCGAATAATTGTTGTTCTCCACGTGGTACAGGTCCCGAAATAATCAATGGAGTACGGGCATCGTCTATCAACACGGAGTCCACCTCATCGACAATTGCAAAATTGTGTTTGCGTTGTACCAGATCCGATGGATTTACAGCCATATTGTCACGTAGATAATCGAATCCGAATTCATTGTTTGTCCCAAATGTAATATCGGCCTGATAGGCTTGGCGCCGTCCTTCCGAGTTTGGCTGATGCTTGTCTATACAATCGACGGATAACCCATTGAACATATAGATTGGCCCCATCCACTCAGAGTCACGTTTTGCCAGGTAATCGTTTACAGTTACCACATGCACTCCATTTCCGGTTAAAGCATTCAAAAAGACAGGCAAAGTACCTACGAGTGTTTTACCTTCCCCTGTGGCCATTTCAGCGATTTTTCCTTTATGAAGTACAACTCCGCCAAATAACTGCACATCGTAATGTATCATATCCCATATGATTTCATTACCTCCGGCAATCCAGTGGTTCTTGTAGATAGCTTTGTCGCCTTCGATGTGTACGAAGTCTTTCGTTTCAGCCAATTCTCTATCAAAGTCTGTTGCAGTAACTTCTATTTCTTCATTTTGTGTAAAACGGCGCGCTGTATCTTTGACAATAGAGAAAACTTCCGGTAGCACTTGCTCCAAAATCTCTTCATATTTGTCTGTTACCTGTTTCTCCAGCTTATCTACTTCAGCCCACACATCTTCGCGTTGATCTATTTCCAATGTTTCCACTTTGGCTTTTAGCTCAGCTATCTGATTCTTTTCCTGGGCAACATAATCCTGAATGCGCTGCTTTATTTCTATCGTTTTTGCGCGCAATTCATCGTGCGACATGTGTTCAATATCAGAATATACGGCTTTTATTTTGTCTACAAAAGGATTGATTTCTTTCAAATCCCGTTGAGATTTATTTCCGAATAATGATGTTAAAATATCTGCGAATCCCATATATTTAGTTGTTTTATTTTTTATTAATTGTTGTTTTAAAGTAATTCCGATAAAGGTTGTTCTTTTGCAGCATTCGGAGACCGGATGCGCATAATATAAGATATTGTAGGCGCTATTTCTGTAGCCTTTATAGTTCTTTTTACCTTTGCCGGTTTTATGTTGTTACCAAAAAATATAACAGGGCATACAACGGCGTTGTTTCGTACCTGTTTTTCTTTGAACGAAGCATCCTGTTCATTTACAACTTTATATCCGGGTTGAAGCTCTACAAAAAGGTCGCCGGTTGTTTCCCGTGTATATCCGTTTTTGTAATATTCCATTACAGGATTCCACTGTCCATGCTGTATTTGGAAAGAAGTGTAAACTTCTTGTACTCCTGAAAATTCCGATACAAATTCAGCCGCTTTGTCCTGTATTTCCTGTAAGGATATGTTTTTATCTTTAATCAGTTTTCGATTCAGGTATATCTGCCCATTGTAAAACTTATCTACCCACTGGTTATCTCTGCCATATATAGCCATAAGGTACATATTGAGAAGGGCTTCACAACGGTTGATATGGAATTTGTTTTCCGGTGGGTTATTGCCGGCTTCATTCTTATAATCTGATTCTGCAAAATCATAATATCCCGTCGATGTGATAAATACCAAAGTATTCTTTAACCCGACTGTCCGGTCTATTTCATTAAGCAGTTTTTCTATTTCTCTATCCAGCCTGATATATATATCCTGTATTTCGACAGAATAATCCGAAACATTCGGATAGTTGCCTGCATAGAATGTTAGAGACAAAAAGTCAGGACTTATGCGTTTTCCCAATTCGGCTTTAGACAATAATGTCATAGCTGAATTTCTGATATTTTCATTAACGGCCGGCATTTTCTTGGCCAGGATATAGGTTTCTTTGTTATTACCGGTTCCATGAGAAAAAATCCGTTTATCTCCCGGTATAAAAGGGAAAGCTTTGTATTCTGTGGCGCTAAGCAGCGGAGACCAATACATTGTCCACGCTTTTGTTGAAAAGTCGGAGCCACTCCTGTTATCCTGATCTACAGACCAATAAAAGTTTTTGTAGAATGTGGTCGAAGCCCATTTGCCGGTATAGTCATCTACCCAAAAAGCCGAATTACCTCTTTGTCCGGCTGTTATCAAAGCCTGATTAGTTTGTGGCGCAAATGAGTAAACATCAGAATTGCCGGAAGATGATATTTTCAACTCATCAGTAATTGTAGATGTTTTTAAAGCCAAAGGCGAGACTTTATCTTGTGTGTAATTTCCCAGAAATGCGGGATCGGAAAACGATGATACTATTTGTTGCGTAGATGCCAGATATTTCTTATTACCAACAATTCCATGATAAAATGGCATAGCCCCGGTGTATATTGTCGCTATAGCCGATGCATCGTCCAGATAGGGAAAATCGAATTTTATATTTTGATAAACTAATCCTCCGCTGAGTAAGCGTTTAAAGCCTCCTTCGGAAAAAGTGCTTTGGAATAGCTCAAGGTAATCGCCCCGCAGCTGATCAATAGTAATGCCAATCACCAACTTTGGAGTTTCGTGTACAGGTGTTTGCGCCTGAACTGAGGTGATGGTTAATACTGCTACTAATGAGGTAATTATTCTTATCATCTTGCTGCTTTAGGCAAACTGTAATCAGCTTTTTTCTTTGTTTTTTGTTGTAATACATTCATTCCCGATCTTAAGCAAATAGATAAGATGTACGGAATAAAAGCTATTTCTAATTGTTGTGGTATCAAACACCATGCCAGAAGAAATAGCAAAAGCGCCACAAAGTTAATAAAATGATAATAACTTAAGCATTTCGTGAGAGGTTTTACGAAGAATAATAGTGCAACCAGAAGTTGCAGAGGATTTAACCATATGATATTCCAGTTTGGATTGGTACATGGATGCTCCGAAAAAAACATCAGAAAGAATATAATACATCCTCCGGCGCCTGCCACTAAAAACAATAGTGTATCGTATGTTTTGCCTAAAGTGTACCATTTCTTTATATAAACCAGCAGAGATAATGCAATAGTAAATACAAGCAAAGCAATACCCATGTACAGTGGTTCGTTAAACTCAATATATGCAGGGGATATCCCCTGTAAGATACTTCTGCTTTCAAGCAGAAGTCTTCTTTCCGTACTGTCACTTTTTATAATTGCTCCTACATAAGCATTCATTAAATAATGGGGTAGGAAATCTTTTTGCCTGTCTGTTATTATTTTATCAGCATCGGCGCCAATCACCAAATCTATACCAAACTTAGTCCACGGCTGTATATCAACACATTCATGCACTAAATCTCTGTAAGTTTGTCGCTTATTCGTCGGTGTATATTCTATCTTTCCATTTATGTATTTCTCTATAATATCCCGTGGACGTGTTGAACAATTATCGTAAAAGTAGTTATAACGGCATACCCTGTTTTCCGGTAGAGAGTTGATAACTAATGCATCAAATATTTCTTGTTTTTCTTTCCGAGTAAGGTTGTATACTTGTTCTATGACACCGACTCCCCGCTCTTCGTATTCTTCTACGTAATAATGAAAATCGATTACAGCCACCATATGATCGGTTTCTCCTTTTACAAAAAGAAATATAAAGTTCTCCTTGCTCATATTGAATATACCATAGTTGAATACCATATCTATATTGTTTTCCGGATCATTAATACGTATGGCGGTGTGTCCGAATAGCGCATAAACCGCGCCATCCCAAGGAGTATTGGTAAGAAGGCTTATCTGCGCGGAATCGCTCAATACAATTTGAGAATAACTATACCGTTGAGCATTCAGCTGTACAAAGCTTATAATGAAGAGTAAGAAAATAAATCCTTTTCGCATATTCAAAATATTTTCGAATACAAAGATAAATTATCCACTGATAGAATGTATAATATATCAATAATCATTATTACAATGTTGTGAATTTTACTTAAAAAAGCGAACGGTTTTTCAGTAAATCCGTTTATTATTCCATAAATTTGTTTTGTATAATCAAAATTATTATCATATGAAAAAAGGATTAATCGCGATTGCTTTATTCTGTATTGCTAGTTATGTTTCGGCTCAGGATATAAATTTGCTTTCCCCAACAAAGACAGGTGGCAAACCTTTGATGGAGGTCTTAAATGAGAGACAGTCGAATCGTAACTTCGATAGCTCAAAACAGCTTTCTACGCAGACTTTGTCTGACTTACTTTGGGCTGCATACGGATTTAATAGACCTGAAAAACGGACAGTGCCTTCGTCGCAAAACAGGCAAGAGGTGGATGTTTACGTAATGTTAAGTACAGGCGTTTATTTTTATGACGCTAAAGCCAATAAGCTTATACTGAAAGAGAAAGGTGACCTCAGAGATGTTCTTGGACAACCTGAAATTTCGAAAAATGCACCTGTATCACTTATTTATGTTATAAATCTGGATAAGAATGGCCGTGAGACAGGGTATATGGATGCAGGCTTCCCTGTTCAGAATGTATATTTATATTGCGCGTCGGCAGGATTGGGTACTGTTGCCCGGGGATCATTTAAAAGACCCGATGTACATAACGCTCTTAAACTGACCGAGAAACAAGAAGTTGTATTGGTACAGCCGGTAGGATACCTGAAGTAATTGATAAATTGTATAAATGGAAAAAGGAACTGATAATTTCAGTTCCTTTTTATTTAGTACATTGATAATAAAATCAAAGTTTTAATGCTCCTACAAGCTCACTAACAGAAGCGATATTATTTTTATCTAAATATTCTGAAATACCATCTACTACTTTTACCGAAATAGTAGGATCAATAAAATTGTGAGTTCCAATCTGTATAGCAGATGATCCTGCCAGAATAAATTCAATAGCATCTTGCCAGCTGGAGATACCACCCATACCTATAATTGGAATTTTAACGGCATTGTATGTTTGCCATACCATTCTTAGAGCAACAGGCTTTACACATGGGCCGGACAATCCTCCTGTAACCGTTGATAACACCGGACGTTTTTTGTTTATATCTACTGCCATCCCCAACAATGTATTTATCAACGAAACCGAGTCGGCGCCTTCGCCTTCCACGGCTTTGGCTATTTCTGTAATATCGGTTACGTTTGGAGATAGCTTTACAATTAGCGTTTTATCCCACACCTTGCGTACAGCTTTCGTTACTTCTGCTGCCGAACAAGCCGATGTGCCAAAGGCCATACCGCCTTCTTTTACGTTAGGACACGAAATATTAAGTTCAATTGCCGGTACTTTCTCTAATTGGATCAATTTTTCCGTACAATCCACATAGTCCTCCACGGTAGAACCCGATACATTGACTATAATATGGGTATCGATATCCTTTATTTCCGGATATATATTTGTAACAAAGTAATCAACACCCTTATTTTGCAGTCCTACAGCGTTTAACATGCCTGCCGGAGTTTCTGCCATACGAGGATAGTCATTCCCTTGTCTTGCACGAATTGTAGTTCCCTTTACAAATATA
Source organism: Dysgonomonas reticulitermitis (assembly GCF_054601275.1). Lineage (NCBI taxonomy): Bacteria > Pseudomonadati > Bacteroidota > Bacteroidia > Bacteroidales > Dysgonomonadaceae > Dysgonomonas > Dysgonomonas reticulitermitis. The sequence goes on from NZ_BAAHWU010000017.1 coordinate 38,808, forward strand.
CCACCTATTCGCGATAGGTCAAAGAAGTCTGCATACTCCTTTCCATAGCCAAAAGTACCCGATGCAGTCATCACTGGGTTCTTCAAATGTAAATCACCAATGTTTACAGCTAGTTTATCCATGTTAACTTATCTATATTAAATACGGGCCCTTCTGTACATACACATACATTCCCTTCGTGGGTTTTCTCCACACAACATAAACACACTCCAAACCCGCATGCCATCATATTTTCAAGCGATACTTCACATTGTATTCCATTACTATGAGCATACTTTGCTACTGCCACCATCATTGGTTTCGGTCCGCAAGTATAAATAGCCGAAAAGCGCGTGCTTTTTAGTACTGTATGATCTGTTACATATCCTTTTTCACCAAAAGACCCGTCTTCGGTAGTACAGAATACCTCTCCATACTTGCTGAAATCATCTAATTGGAGTAAATCATTCTTAGAGCGTGCTCCCAAAAGAAATTTGGGACTGAATCCTTGAACTTTCAGGCAGGCTCCCAAAAACAGCATGGGAGCAGTACCTACACCGCCACCAATTAGCAACAATTCCTGTTCACTATCTTTTGTTGGAATAGTGAATGTATTTCCCAGTGGGAAGAGTAAGTTCACTATATCGTTTACTTTATATTCACACATGGTTCTTGTTCCATCACCAATAGCTTGAACCAATAGCCATAGTTCATTTTTGTCTTTATCTACAAAATTTACGGAAATAGGACGCCTTAGATATGTTGCCGGAGAGCCATCAACTCTGACTTCAACGAATTGTCCCGGGTACATATCCGGTAATAACGTGTTATCTGTAGTAGTAAGCTTTATAAGACAATAATTTTGGTTTAGACGGCTATTTTCTGTAACCACTAAATCCAACATTTTTTTCATCTATCTTGTTTTTAGAAAATAAGTACTTTGTTTCCAGTTGCAAAGTTAATAAGTTTTAGTCTCATTAAAAATGATGGAAGTTATAATTTATATGAAAGTTTTCATTACCTTTATGTCATATGTTACTACTCATAATAGGTTAATATTATGTTCTTAACTATCAAAAACACATCAGTTACCTCTGTTTTCCTCAATATAAAGGACAGGGATCATTTTGTCTCTTTATAATTATTATCCTTATCATTCTCATTTTTAGCAAATTCGTATCGGATTTGCATATTTCTTTTGTAATCAAATCACTAAAAATATTAAACTATGGAATTGCCATTTGCCGAATCATGGAAGATAAAAATGATAGAGCCTATACATAAAAGCACCCGCGAAGAACGTGAACAGTGGTTAGCCAAAGCTAAAAATAACGTATTTCAGTTAAAATCCGAACAAGTATATATAGACATGATCACAGATTCGGGAACCGGAGCTATGAGTGATCGCCAATGGTCGGCAATGATGTTAGGAGATGAAAGTTATGCCGGTGCCACTTCTTATTACAATATGAAAGATGCTGTTACACGCATTACCGGTTTCGATTATGTGCTTCCTACACATCAGGGACGTGCTGCCGAAAATGTATTATTCTCGTGCCTTATAAAAGAAGGTGATGTATGCCCGGGAAATTCACATTTTGATACAACGAAAGGACATATAGAATCTCGAAAGGCAGTGGCTTTGGATTGTACTATTGACGAAGCTAAAGATACACAATTAGATATTCCATTCAAAGGCAATGTGGATATTAAAAAACTTGAAGCTGCTTTGAAAAAGTATCACGATCGTATTCCTTTTATAATAGTGACTATAACGAATAATACATCGGGAGGACAACCTGTTTCGATGGAAAACCTTAGAGAGACGCGTATTCTTGCCAATAAATATGGGAAACGTGTAATATTCGATTCCGCGCGTTTTGCGGAAAATGCCTATTTTATAAAAACGAGAGAAACAGGTTATGAGAATAGAACTATAAAAGAGATCTGTTTAGAAATGTTTGGTTATGCCGATGGTATGACAATGAGTGCAAAGAAAGATGCAATTGTGAATATGGGCGGATTTTTTGCAACGAACGTCAAAGAATGGTATGATTCTGCAAAGATTAAAGGTATTATTTACGAAGGATTTATTACTTATGGAGGAATGAACGGGCGTGACATGAATGCTTTGGCTATAGGCTTGGATGAGAATACTGAATTTGATAATCTGGAAACCAGGATTAAGCAAGTCGAATATTTGGGTAGAAAATTAGATGAATATGGTATTCCATATCAACGACCAGCCGGAGGGCATGCTATTTTTGTTGATGCTTCTAAAGTCCTGACTCTTGTGCCCAGAGAAGAATTTCCTGCGCAAACTTTGACTGTAGAACTATATTTAGAAGCCGGCATAAGAGGGTGTGAGATAGGTTATCTATTGGCAGACAGAGACCCTAATACCAGAGAAAACAGATTCGATGGTCTGGACTTACTGCGATTGGCTATTCCCAGACGTGTTTATACGGATAATCACATAAATGTTGTCGCAGCAGCTTTAAAAAATATATACGACAGAAGGGAAAGTATCACTAAAGGAGTAAAAATAATTTGGGAGGCTGAACTTTTACGGCATTTTACAGTAGAGCTCGAAAGAATTAAATAGTGATATTTCTAAAATAAAATTATAGGCTTGAATCTTGAAAATTTGAGCCTATTGTTTTTTTTATAGCGGTTTATTATCCGCATTGAAGGTCTCGAATGTATTATCGGTATAATAAATAATTATCTTGCTTACTTTTCTATCCGGTAGTTTTTGATAGATAACTTCCTTTTTTATAATTTGTTCCACTTCATTTTGAGGTTGCTCAACTATAATTTCCTTACGATATTCAGGTTCTTTCTGGGCAATCGGTGGAGATACGTAATTCTGGGAGAATAAATCGGGGTGATTTTGAGTAATCGGTGTAGCCTGAAATGTATTCGCGTTCTTTTTACCATATTCCGGCTTATACATATCACCTTTTCCGGATATTAACCAGTCCGGATTGATGTACTCCATTTTGGATAATATTCGAGTAACAACATCCAGACTAGGATTATTACGTCCATTCAGTATGTGCGAAACTACAGCGCGTCCCAATTGAAGTCTATCTGCAAAGGCAGATGGAGTAAGCTGTTCACTTTCCATAATCAATCTAATACGATCTTTCATACTCCTATTATGTAAATAGTTTACTACAAATGTAAATAGTATATTTTACAAATAAAAATTTTATTAGTATATATTTGTATTTAACTAATGTATACCGAAATATCCTTTTGTATACAAACAAGTGTATACAGGGTAATATAGCTATAAAGTATCCCTTTTTATATTTTATATAAAATACTAAATATAAATGATATAATATTATAAATATGTCTTTAGTTATAGAGTTTATCGGGTTTGTGTCTACACATTGGATATTATCTAAATCATAACTTTATTATATAAGTATATTTAATTGATTATTAATTATATAATATGAAAAATATTCCAATATAAAACCTGATTACAAAACTATATTATAGTTCGGATACATATGTAATATATCCTATATATAATAAAATACAATTGTTGATTTAGCATTTAGTTGTCCTGTGAATACATATGTGAATAGTATTAAGTATTCATTTGTTTACTGCGGAAGGATTCACATATGTATATTTATTCAGATACTTTATTTTTTACAAATAATCAAGTATCTTTACATTTGAATATAAAAATTTCCTATATGAAAAAAGTATCCTTATTTCTGTTGTTTTGTATACTCTGCGAGATTCACGTATTTGCGTGCACAAATTTATTAGTTGGGAAAAAAGCTTCTGTTGACGGGTCTACAATGATCACATATTCGGCAGACTCGTATGCTTTATATGGTGAATTGTACTATTGGCCGGCAAGACAGTGGCCTAAAGGCAGTATGATGAATGTTTATGAATGGGATAGCGGAAAGTTTAAATATCTGGGAGATATAGCTCAGGCAGAACAGACATATAATGTTGTTGGAAACATCAACGAACATCAGCTGTCTATCGGAGAAACGACCTTTGGAGGTAGAAAAGAGCTTGTTAATCAGGAAGGTAAAATTGATTATGGTAGTCTTATTTATATAACATTACAAAGAGCTAAAACAGCAAGAGAGGCTATAAAGATAATGACAGATCTCGTTGCTGAATATGGATATAATAGTAGTGGTGAATCTTTTTCTATCGGAGACCCTAATGAGATTTGGGTATTGGAAATGATCGGTAAAGGCAATGGTAATAAAGGTGCTGTATGGGTTGCCGTGCGTATACCTGACGATTGTATATCTGCTCATGCCAATCAGGCCAGAATACAGCAATTTCCCCTGAATGACCCTCAAAACTGCCTTTATTCTAAAGATGTGATTTCTTTTGCTAAAGAAAAAGGGTATTATAAAGGTAAAGATGAAAATTTCAGTTTTGCTGTAGCGTATAATCCTTTGGATTTTGGAGGACAACGTTTTTGTGAAGCCCGTGTATGGAGCTTTTTCAATCGCTACAATAAAGATATGGCTGAATTTGTTACTTATGCGCAAGGTAAAACACAAGAGCCTATGCCTTTATACATCAAGCCGGATAGAAAGTTGTCGTTAACAGACCTGAAGGAAATGATGAGAGACCATTATGAAGGAACGGCTTTGGATTGGACTAATGATATTGGTGCAGGGCCTTTCAAATCTCCATATCGTTATGCCCCTCTGACTTGGAAATCCGATTCTGTAGAGTATTGCAATGAACGTCCGATTGCTACTCAACAAACAGCATTTGTTTTTGTTACGCAGATGCGCTCATGGTTGCCCAACCCGATAGGTGGTATTATATGGTTTGGAACTGACGATGCGGCTCAAACAGTGTTTACACCGATGTATTGTTCTATAACACAAACGCCTGAATGTTATCGCGAAGGTAACGGCGACATGTATAATTTCTCATGGACTTCCAGTTTTTGGATTCACAACTGGGTATCTAATATGGTTTACAACAGGTATGATTCTATGCATGCGGATCTTAGAAAATTACAGTTAGAATTGGAATCGAAGTTTCTAAAAGAGCAAGATGCTACAGAAACAGAGGCATTGGCGCTGTATAACCAGTCTCCTGAAAAAGCTGTTCAGTATTTAACAACGTATAGTCAGAACCAAGCTCAATATGCATTTGGTAAATGGAAAAAGTTAGGCGAATTTTTGATTGTTAAGTATATGGATGGCGGAATAAAAAAGGAAGAAAACGGAGTGTTTGTAAAAGGAAAACTAGGGGAACCTATATATCCGCAACGTCCCGGTTATTCAAAAGAGTTTTATAGAGAGGTTGTAAAAGAAACCGGAGATAAATATAAAGTTCTATACTAAAAATATTGTGCCCCTCTGTTTTCGGAGGGGCTTTTTATAAACATTTACAACATGACTAAAGGGCTGGCATATAGTCTTTTATTTTCGACAGGTATAATTGTTTTCTTTATTTTAAGCCTGTTTCTTGGCTCTGTATCAATTCCTGTGCAAGCTATCATCCAAATATTGCAAGGAAATGAGGTCGAGAAACAAGCTTGGACGCATATTATATTAGAGTCTCGTCTGCCCCAAGCTGTGACCGCATTGTTTACAGGTGGAGCTCTTGCCTTATCCGGATTATTATTGCAAACAGCATTCCGAAACCCTTTGGCTGACTCCGGGATTTTAGGTATCAGTTCGGGTGCCAATCTGGGTGTAGCACTTGTCATCCTGCTTATTGGTAATAGTATCGGCTCGGTGGGAGGATTCGATTTGTCTTATTCGATGAGTATTGTTTTAGGCGCGTTTCTTGGCGCATCTCTCATCCTGATTGTTATCATGGGATTTGCGTCTGTCATCAAAAACAATATAATGCTGCTTATAATAGGAATCATGGTTGGCTACCTTACCTCTTCTATAATATCTATACTCAAATTTTGGAGTACGAACGAAAATGCGTATTCTTTTATGATTTGGGGAATGGGGAATTTTTCAGGAGTATCTTTTGCCCAACTTCCTTTTTATTGTAGTATTATAAGTTTAGGATTACTTATGTCTATTCTATTAATCAAACCTTTGAATGCCTTGTTGTTGGGAGAGCGATATGCTGCTAATTTAGGCGTAAATATAAAGCTTATCCGCTTTTTGTTACTATTATGTGCCGGATTATTAACAGCTATCACATGTGCGTTTTGCGGCCCGGTAGCTTTTATTGGTTTAGCTGTTCCTCATATAGCCCGCTTATTGTTAGGTACATCCAATCATAAATCGTTACTTCCTGTAACTATATTGATCGGCTCAGCTATGGCTTTGCTATGTAATCTTATCTGTGTATTACCCGGCGCGGCAGGGGTATTGCCACTAAATGCAATAACTCCTGTCTTTGGCGCTCCTGTAATTATATATGTTATTCTGAATCAGAAAAAAATACAATATTTCAACTAATTGGAAAAACCTAAGTACATATTTGCAAAAGGAATAAGCATAGGCTATCCCAAAACTCGGAACCGAAAAGAAAATCCTCTTTACAAAGATTTATCTTTTAGTTTGTATCAAGGTGAATTAGTCTGCCTTCTTGGGGTCAATGGTGCCGGAAAATCGACGTTACTCCGTACTATTAGCGCTTCGCAGCCTGCACTCAGAGGCTCTATATACCTTGAAGATAAGGATATTTCAACTTTTTCAGAGAAGGAATTATCCAGGCACCTCGGTTTGGTGTTAACAGATAAGACATCTGCGGGAGGACTATTGGTCAAAGAACTCGTTGAATTAGGGCGATATCCATACACCGGATTTTTCGGACAGTTGACAAAGCAAGATAATGAAGTCGTTCGAAAAGCTATGGAAGATGTTCGTATTGCTCATAAAGCAAACTCTTATATCGCGGAATTATCGGATGGGGAACGCCAAAAGGCTATGATAGCCAAATCTTTAGCTCAGGAATGTCCGTTAGTGATATTGGATGAGCCTACTGCATTTTTAGATATCGAAAGTCGAATAGAGATAATGAGTTTACTGCATTTTCTGACAAAAAATCAGGGGAAAACAATACTCCTTTCAACTCATGATGTAGATACGGCTTTGCTTCTTGCCGACCGATTGTGGCTTTTGTCGAAAGAAAAAGGTCTTGAAAGCGGTGTTACCGAAGATATTATAATTTCAGGAAAAATAGAAGAGTTTTTTAAAGGTGAAAATATTCTGTTCGATAAAGAATCGGGAAGCTTCTTGCCTAAAAGAACAAGCGAAAGAAAAGTATTTATTAAAGCTGAAGGTTATTTATTCCATTGGGCCAAGAATCTTCTTGAGAGGTGTGGTTTTGAATATACAAATGATGAAAATAATCCTTTCCGCATAACCCTTCAAAATCCTGATTCGATAAAAATCAGAACAGCAGATGATAATCTGGTAGAATGCAAAAACTTTGAGTCTTTATCGGATTTTCTCAAAAATTATTAATTCTCACTCTCCTCTACGGCTTTCACTTTCTTGAATAAATCAGAAGCAAAAACAAAGTCGTTAAAATCTTCGTTTGTAGAAGACATTACATCCTTGTTAGTTCCCTGCCATCCTAATACACCCTCTTTTATAAAAGAGATACGCTCTCCGATTCCCATTACAGAATTCATATCATGGGTGTTAATCACAGTCGTAATATTATATTCTTTTGTAATGTCCGATATAAGTTCATCAATTACTAAAGATGTTTGCGGATCGAGTCCGGAATTGGGTTCGTCACAAAACAAGTATTTTGGATTTAGGGATATAGCTCTTGCTATGGCAGATCTTTTCATCATACCTCCACTTATTTCTGATGGGTAAAGATGCCCGGAATCACCGAGATTTACTCTTTCGAGACAAAACTGAGTACGTTTAGTTTGTTCAGTTTTCGACATTTTTGAAAACATCATTAGCGGAAAATTAACGTTCTCAAATACAGTCATCGAGTCAAACAATGCCGAACCTTGAAATATCATACCCACTTCCTGGCGGAGCTCCTTTACTTCTGTAGCCCTCATCTTAGTAAGATCACGCCCGTCATATAGTATCTGCCCGCTGGTAGGCCGCATCAGACCTACTAAATTTTTCAACAGTACAGTTTTGCCTGATCCGCTTCGTCCTATGATAAGATTTGTTTTACCTGCTTCGAAGACAATGCTTATGTCTTTCAATACTTCTCTTTCGTCAAAAGACTTATATAAGTTCTTAACTTCTATCATGACATCATCAATTGAGTGAGTAATAAGTCTGCTACAAGGATGAGGATACTGCTCATTACTACAGAATCGGTACTGGCTTTACCTACATCTAACGAGCCTCCACGAGCCGAATAGCCATAATAAGAAGCAACAGAGGCTATAATGAAAGCAAAGACGATTGTTTTGGCTATGGCATACCACACATAGAATTGTTTAAAGAAAAATTGAAGCCCGTATTGGAAAGTTTCGGCAGGCATTACTTCTCCTATTATACAGACGGCATACCCTCCTATTACTCCAAAAAACATACTGAGTACAACCAACACAGGGATAAATGCCATCAAAGCAGTTATCTTAGGCAGGATGATATGGTTAGCCGAGTTGATACCCATGATTTCCAAAGCGTCTATTTGTTCGGTTACTTTCATTGTTCCTATTTCTGACGCAATATTTGATCCAACCTTACCAGCCAAAATGAGACACATGATAGTAGAAGAGAACTCCAAAATCAGAATTTCGCGGGAAACGTATCCTACTACATAGCGAGGCATAAACGGAGAATCGATATTCAGCTTTATCTGTACCACTATAACGGCACCGATAAAGAATGAAATAATTATAACAATCCAGATAGAATTTACCCCGAGTTTACTTATTTCATCAAAAAATTGACGAAAAAATACTCTCCATCGTTGAGGTTTAGCAAATACTTTCTGCAAGAGAAGAGTATATTGGCCTATCTTTTCAAAAAGAGACAATAGCATATAGTTCGATCTTTTATCAAATTTAGACAAAGATACATCTTTTTAGAGAAACGACTTATCGGGTCATTAAGGAAATAGGGCAACCGCATCAAAATTTTGACTCCTGCTTTTCGTTTTAACTAAAAAGTAACAAACCTCTACACTCAATTAGCTGTTAGCTGTTAGCCCCTTGCTTGCGCGGCTACCATCTTTGTCATCCTGACCGCAGGGAAGGATCCAAATCCCCGAGAAATAGGAGATGCTTCCTGTCGTCAGCATGACAAACCAGAATTTAACTAAAAAGTAACAAACTCCACAGTCAGTAGTCAACAGTTATCAGTAAGCAAGGCCTTTTCGTCATTGCGAACGGAGTGAAGCAATCCAGAGTATTGATTATTAATGGATTGCTTCGGGCGAACCCTCGCAATGACGTGCGACAGTCAACAGTCAACAACTTGTACCTCGTATCTCGTCTACTCGTAACTTTTTAACTAAAATGTAACAAACCTCTACAGTTATTTTCAAATTATCAAATTCGCTAATTATCAAATTAAAAATTTATCCCCGATAAGCAGGTTGACTATAAAAAATCCATAGGATTTTCATATCAATAGAAAATTGTATTCCTCTTTCCTACCCGAACGAACGCCGTAGGTGTTCAACCCCTAAGGGGTTGCGAGACCGGCCGGTTTACCTCTTCTATTGATATGAATGCCCTGACGGGCAAAAAATTACACCCAACAGCCCCGGCCCGGCCCCATCCGGAGGAGGTATATTTTAACTAAAAAGTAACAAACTTCTACAGTCAACAGTTATCAGTTAGCAGTCAACAACTCGTACCTCGTATCTCGTCTACTCGTATCTTTTTAACTAAAATGTAACAAACTCCACACTCATTTTCAAATTTTCAAATTCGCTAATTATCAAATTATCACTATATCTATAGATAAAACGAACGCCAGACAATGTTTCACTCTTCGTTCTTCACTTTATTTGCTGAAATCAGCCTATTATTTCCATAAGAGCCATACATGCTGTTTCTACATTCGGAATGTGCTGTATTGAAACCGAACGTTTCCCGTTTCGCTCTTTCAGTTCGCAGCTACGAGGGTATTTCTGAATATAATCCAATAATTTATCAAATGCTTTAGACTGATAATAAGGCGATTCCGGATTGGATATAAGAAATAAACTCATACGTCCACCTTTCAGTACAACTTTTTCTATTCCAAGTGTTTTGGCTAATATACGAAGACGGACTACCATAATCAACTCTTGCCCTTCTGTAGGTATTTTGCCGAAACGGTCTTCGAGCCTTATTCTGAAATTATTGATGTCAATCTCCCGTTCCATATTGTCCAGTTCGCGATACAATGTAATTCTTTCCGAATCGTTGGGTATATATGTCGCAGGAAATAAGAGCTCCAGATCACTTTCTATCTGCACATCATCTACAAAGTTATCTCCTTCTATTTTTTCGTCACCTTCTGTTCTGTGATAGATATCTGCAAACTCTTCGTTCTTCAATTCAGTTACGGCTTCTGTAAGTATTTTCTGATAAACTTCGTATCCTAAGTCCGCGATAAATCCACTTTGTTCGGCTCCCAATAAATTCCCTGCACCTCGTATATCCAGATCTTGCATTGCAATGTGGAAGCCATGTCCCAATTCAGAAAAATTCTCGATAGCTTGCAAGCGCCGTCTGGCTTCAGATGTGAGTGTATGCAAAGGTGGCGCTAACAGATATGCAAATGCTTTTTTGTTGCTGCGCCCTACTCTACCTCTCAATTGGTGTAAGTCGCTGAGTCCGAAGTTCTGGGCATTATTTACTATGATCGTATTTGCATTCGGAATATCTATTCCCGACTCCACTATTGTAGTTGCAATAAGCACATCATATTCGTAATTCACAAAGTCAATAATAATCGATTCCAGTTTGGCCGGATCCATTTGCCCATGCCCTACAGCAATACGTGCATCAGGAACTTCACGACGAATAATATCCTCCAGTTCATAGATATTTTTTATTCTGTTATTAATAAAGAATACCTGCCCGTTTCGGCTCATTTCAAATTCAATAGCCTCCCGTATTATTTGAGTGTCGAATGTATGTACCTCTGTCTGTATAGGATAACGATTTGGTGGAGGGGTCGTTATTGCCGACAAATCACGGGCGCCCATCAATGAAAATTGAAGTGTACGGGGAATCGGTGTTGCAGTCATAGTTAATGTATCCACGTTGGATTTCAATTGTTTTAATTTATCCTTTACCGCAACGCCAAATTTCTGTTCTTCGTCTATTATCAATAGGCCTAAATCCTTAAATTGTACATCCTTACTTACTATACGGTGTGTACCAATCAGGATACCTATTTTCCCATCTTTCAAATCTTTAAGTGTTTCACTTATTTGACCTGCTGTACGAGCCCTGCTTATATATTCTACACGGCACGGAAAATCTTTCAACCGTTCCTTAAAAGTCTGATAATGTTGGTATGCAAGCACCGTGGTCGGTACCAGTACAGCAACTTGTTTATTATCTGTCACTGCTTTGAAGGCGGCTCTGATAGCAACTTCTGTCTTACCGAAACCAACATCACCGCAAATAAGACGATCCATTGGTTTGCCGCTCTCCATATCTTGCTTAACATCGGCGGTAGCCTTTGTCTGATCCGGAGTATCTTCGTAAATGAAGGATGCTTCCAGCTCATGTTGCAGAAAAGAGTCGGGTGAATACTTAAAACCTTCATCCTCTCGTCGCTTGGCATATAGTTTAATAAGATCACGGGCTATATCTTTAACTTTACTTTTCGCTTTTTCCTTTATCTTATTCCATGCCCCGGTTCCTAATTTATTTATACGTGGAGGTTCGCCTTCTTTTCCTCTGTATTTCGATATCTTATGCAAAGCATGGAGTGATACGAAAATAGAATCGTTATTTAAGTATATAAGTTTTATCAGCTCTTGCATTTTCCCGTTCATATCCGATCTGACAAGACCTCCAAACTGCCCTACTCCATGATCGACATGCACGATGTAGTCGCCTATTTGGAATTGTTGCAGCTCCTTTAATGATAAGGCGAATTTACCCGATCGCACCCTGTCCGATTTCAGATTATACTTATGAAAACGATCGAATATCTGGTGATCGGTGAAGCAACAAATCCTGAGCGTATCTTCAATAAATCCTTCGGATAAAGTCCTGTCTACAGGTATAAAATCAATATTGTCATTCCTGTCTTCAAATATTGTCTGTAAACGTTTTTGCTGCTTTTCGCTATCGCTGAGGATATATATTTTAAAACCTTGTTCTATATACTTATGAAGTGTTTCACTAATCAAATCAAAATTTTTGTGAAACGATGGCTGTGGGTATGTATTAAATTCTATTGTAGCATCAACCGTAATAGACGGTTTATTTCCTAAATGAATATGATTAAACCGGTCTATTACAGATGAATACTCATCGATAGAGATCAGCTTTTTCTGTATATCCTTTTCATACTCAGGATTATCCAGTATAGTAGAATCATTATATAAAGCTTCCACCTTATCTTTAGCCCAGCCGTAATCTTGAAAACCGATAATCGTATTTTCAGGCATCAGATTAAGCAGCGATTCTCGCTCCAAATCCGATTTTTGCATATCAGGAATAATCTGTATTCTTTCCAACTTTTCTTTCGAAAGCTGAGTTTCGATGTCAAATGTCCTGATTGTGCTCACTTCGTCTCCAAAAAAGTCAATACGATATGGAAACTCATAAGAAAAAGAGAAAACATCGAGAATACTTCCCCGTATAGCATACTGTCCCGGTTCATATACATAATCTACATATTCGAAACCGAAACTGTCTAACATTTCTGAAACAAAATTTCTGTCTATTTCTTCATTTACCGAAATTTGAATTGTATTTTTCTCCAGAATATCTTTGGCTACCACTTTTTCAGCCAAAGCTTCAGGATAAGATACAATAATAACATGCTCTTCGTCAGCTTGCAGTTTACCTAAAACTTCCGTACGAAGAATTTCGTAAGCAGCATCTATCTGACCATATTTTATAGCTCGTTTGTATGCCGACGGGAAAAAGAAAATATTATTTGTCCCCAATATCTGAATCAAATCATGGTAAAAATAACCTGCGCTTTCCGGATCGTTCAATACATATAAAAAGCTATTTCCTGTTTTATGGAACAACGAAGCAGATAGCATCGTCGTAGAAGAGCCATGCAAGCCTTTTATATGAAGGTTCTTATGATCAGATACTAGTTTTGTGATTGCCGAAACATTTATGTGAGTTTCGAAAATTTCCTGTAATGCTAATAATTTCAATGCGGCACATTTTTGTTTGAGATGCAAAAATAATATAAGATATTCACTTTTGAAAGAATAATTTAAATCAGACTAGTTTCCTGAACAACTTAAAAAAAATCAGATAAAGTTTGTTTTTAAAAAATAAATTATAACTTTGTGTACACTTTAATGGTGAAAATAATGACAAATTGCTTTTTATATGTCCTCGTCCTCAATATTATTCTCCTCGTCGGCCGGAATAAATGAGAAAGGTATGTATATTAGTCAGATGATATAGCTAAGGAATAAAAAATAACATAAGCCTTTCTCAAATATGGGAAAGGCTTTTTTTGTAAAGTATCGAAATATGGGATTTGAATTAAGAAGTTCGACCAGCACACAAGGTCGGCGTATGGCCGGAGCCAGAGCCCTCTGGAGAGCAAATGGCATGAAGGAAGAACAGATGGGAAAACCTCTGATTGCAATAGTAAATTCTTTCACACAATTTGTTCCGGGACATGTTCATTTACATGAAATAGGACAAAAAGTGAAAGCCGAAATAGAAGCTCTTGGCTGTTTTGCCGCCGAATTCAATACAATAGCCATAGATGATGGAATCGCAATGGGGCACGATGGAATGTTGTATTCCCTACCCTCACGCGACCTGATTGCCGATAGCGTGGAGTATATGGTAAACGCCCACAAAGCAGATGCTATGATATGTATCAGTAATTGTGATAAAATTACTCCGGGAATGCTGATGGCTACCATGCGTTTGAATATCCCGACTATATTTGTATCAGGTGGGCCGATGGAAGCCGGAGAGCTTGGCAACCAGCATCTTGACTTAATAGATGCCATGATAAAAGCTGCCGATGATAGTGTTTCCGATGAAGAGGTCAGCGCTATAGAACGTGCCGCTTGCCCGACATGTGGGTCTTGTTCGGGGATGTTTACGGCTAATTCGATGAACTGCCTGAATGAAGCGATCGGCTTGGCATTACCGGGAAATGGAACTGTTGTGGCAACACATGCTAACCGTTCAAAATTGTTTAAAGATGCCGCTAAACAAATTGTAGAAAATGCTTATAAGTATTACAGGGATGGTGATGAATCTGTTCTACCAAGAAAAATAGCGACAAAACAGGCATTTCTCAACGCTATGACATTAGATATTGCAATGGGTGGCTCTACGAATACAATACTTCATCTTTTGGCCATTGCACAGGAAGGAGAAGTTGATTTTTCGATGGATAATATAGATAAACTTTCACGCAAAGTTCCATGCTTGTGCAAAGTAGCACCCAATACTCAGAAATATCATATACAGGATGTTAATAGAGCCGGCGGTATTTTAGGTATTTTGAACGAGTTGAATAAAGCCGAACTTATCGATAATTCTGTTTGTCGTGTCGATGGTATGACATTGGGACAGGCAATAGAAAGCTATGATATAACAAAAAATAATCTGACAAAAGAAGCTGAATTATTGTACAAATCAGCTCCGGCCAATCGTTTCAATCTGGTAATGGGATCGCAAGACTGTTATTATCCGGCATTGGATATTGATAGAGCGACCGGATGTATCCGTGATATGGAGCATGCCTATACTAAAGACGGTGGTTTAGCTATTTTGAAAGGAAATATAGCCCTTAATGGTTGTGTCGTAAAAACTGCCGGAGTAGACGAAAGTATTTTCAAGTTTTCAGGTACTGCAAAAGTCTTTCATTCTCAGGATGCGGCATGTGAAGGTATCCTTAAAGGAAAAGTAGTGGCCGGCGATGTCGTTGTTATCACCTATGAAGGGCCAAAAGGAGGGCCGGGAATGCAGGAGATGCTCTACCCTACTTCATATATCAAATCAAAGCATTTGGGGAAAGAATGTGCCCTTATTACCGATGGGCGTTTTTCCGGAGGCACCTCGGGGCTTTCTATCGGGCATATTTCTCCGGAAGCTGCATCAGGAGGGGCTATTGGCTTGGTAAAAGATGAAGATATTATTGAAATAGATATACCTAACCGTTCGATAAATGTGAAATTATCCGATGAAGAACTGGAGGATCGTCGTAAGCAGGAATTATCTAAAGGTAAATTGGCTTTCAAGCCTGATAGAGAACGTAATGTATCGAAAGCATTGAAAGCCTACGCCAGTATGGTTAGCTCGGCAGACTTGGGAGGAATAAGGATAATAGAATAATAAACAAAAGCATTATACAGTTATGAAAGAAATAACAGGAAGCGAAGCTCTTATCCAATCGTTATTAAACGAGGGTGTAGATACAATTTTCGGATATCCGGGAGGTGCTATAATGCCCGTATTCGATTGTTTATATGACTATAAAGATAAGATAAACCACGTCCTCGTCCGCCATGAACAAGGTGCAACCCATGCAGCGCAGGGATATGCCCGAACATCGGGAAAAACAGGGGTTGCTCTCGTCACGTCGGGCCCTGGCGCTACGAATACAATAACAGGTATTGCCGATGCTATGATAGATAGTACACCGCTTGTCGTTATTTCTGGTCAGGTTGCTTCCTCTCTGTTAGGAAGCGATGCCTTTCAGGAGGCCGATGTTGTGGGTATTACCCAGCCTGTAACCAAGTGGGCGTATCAAATCCGTCGGGCTGAAGATATTCCATGGGCTGTTGCAAGAGCCTTTTACATAGCATCTATGGGTCGACCGGGACCTGTTATCTTAGATATTACAAAAGATGCCCAGTTCGGAAAATTAGAAAATTACGACTATAAGAAGGTTGATTTTATTCGCAGCTATCAGCCTAAGCCTGAAGTAAGAATGAGCGAAGTAGAGGCGGCTGCGAAAATTATAAATGAAGCAAAAAAGCCATTAGCTCTAGTCGGGCAAGGTGTTATACTGGGTAATGCTGAAAAAGAATTACTCTCTTTTCTTGAAAAAGCAGGCATTCCCACCGCTTCAACAGTGTTAGGGCTTTCGGCTATTCCATCAAATCATCCGTTACATGTAGGGATGTTAGGAATGCATGGTAATATAGGTCCGAATCTGAAAACAAATGAATGTGATGTACTCATAGCCATAGGAATGCGGTTTGACGACCGTGTAACCGGAGATTTGAAAACTTATGCCAAACAAGCAAAGGTTATTCATTTCGATATAGATAAGGCTGAAATAAATAAAAACGTTCTTGTAACCGCCCGTGTATTAGGTGATGTAAAAGATTCACTTCCGGCAGTAACCGAATTGTTGGAAAATAAAGGTTATCCCGATTGGCTAGGTGAATTTAAGGCTTGTTATAAAAAAGAATATGATGCCGTTATTGAAAAAGAACTATATCCACAATCAGGTCAACTGAAAATGGGAGAAGTAATAAACAAAGTCTCAGAAGCAACTAATAATGATGGAGTATTAGTGACGGATGTAGGTCAACACCAGATGATGGGAGTCCGTTATTTCAAATACACCCGCAGTCGTAGTGTAGTTACATCCGGTGGACTGGGTACGATGGGATTTGGATTACCTGCCGCTATAGGTGCAAAATATGGGGTACCCGACCGTACAGTGTGCCTTTTTGTCGGCGATGGTGGCATGCAAATGACTATTCAGGAGTTGGGAACTATTATGCAATACAATGTAGATGTGAAGATTATAATACTGAACAATCATTTCTTAGGCATGGTTCGTCAATGGCAGGAATTGTTCTTTAAAGAAAGATATTCTGAAACAATAATGATGAATCCCGATTTTGTGAAAATAGCTGAAGCTTATAATATTCCGGCACAAAAGATAGAAAGACGTGAAGATCTGGATACCGCTATCGCTGAAATGCTGAATCATAAAGGGGCATATTTACTGGATGTACAGGTGGAAACAAAGGGCATGGTATACCCTATGGTGCCGGCGGGTACTTGTGTTACGAATATATTATTGGGAAATGAATAGACAATTAGTAAATTCGGGAATTAGCAAATCTGAAAGTTTAATATTTGCTAATTTGCTAATCAACAAATTTTCAAATTAATAATTATGGAAGATAAAACATTATACACAGTAACCATATTTTCAGAAAACACAGTTGGCTTACTTAGTCAGGTGACAACCGTTTTTACCCGCCGTCAGCTTAATATTGAAACCCTGTCTGTATCTCCGTCCGCTTTGGAAGGAATACATAAATTTACCATTACCGTTTATTGTGACGAAGATATGATAAAGAGAGTTGTTCTTCAAATCGATAAGCGTGTAGATGTTCTGAAATCATATTATAATACAAATGACGAACTTATACATCAGGAAATAGCATTATATAAGTTATCTACTTCTGACTTTTTGAAAATAGAATCGGTTGAAGGTCTTATCCGTAAATACAATGCCCGTATTTTGGATATAAACGAGAATAGCGTAGTCCTGGAAAAGACCGGACATTATCAGGAAACTCAAAGTTTATTCGAAGAACTGAGTAAAACGATAAGAGTCCTGCAATTTATTCGTTCAGGACGCGTAGCTATTACCAAGTCAAAAATAGAACGGTTGAGCGATATGTTGTCCGAACTGGATCAAAAATATAAACCAAAAGAATAAGATAATGATGGAAAAAACCGGTAAATACGAATTTACCATAGATGCTTATTTAACAGACTTTAGAGGAAAAGCTACTCTTCCTATGATTGGAGGATTTATGTTGCAAGTAGCTACAAAACATGCGGAAGAACGAGGATTTGGATATTCCACTATGACTTCATTACAAAGGGCATGGGTATTGTCGCGCATGGCTATTGAGATATTTGAATATCCGAAGAATGATACAGAAATGGTTATTAAGACGTGGGTAGCCAGTGTAAATAAATTGTTTACCGAACGTTATTTTGCTTTCGAGGATGAAAATGGTAAAGTAATCGGTTATGCCAAATCTCTCTGGGCTTCTATTGACCTTAAAACCAGAAAACCTACTAATGTATTGGAAACAGGGAACCTTTCGGATTATGTGGCCGAAGTTGGAAATCCGATAAAGGGACTAACTAAAATTCCGGCGTTGAAAGACAATTACGAACATGCATCTGATTTTATTGTGAAATATAGTGATGTGGATATTAATAAGCACCTCAACAGTATGAAATATATTGAGCATATTGTAGATGTATTTGATATTGACATGTTCAGAGAAAAAGAAATACGCCGTATAGAGATCAATTATATATCGGAAGGCCACTATGGCACTAAATTGGATATATTGAAACAGGAGGAAGCTGATGGAACCTTTATACTGGAAATGAGAGCCGGAGATATAAATGTTTGCTCAGCAAGAATAATATGGAAATAAATTACTTATTTTAAAATCAATAAAAGAAGAATAAAATGGCAGAAATGAATTTTGGAGGAGTAGTAGAAAATGTAGTTACTCGTGAAGAATTTCCGTTGGAAAAAGCAAGAGAAGTCTTAAAAAATGAAACTATTGCTGTGATTGGTTATGGAGTACAAGGCCCGGGGCAGGCTTTGAATCTTCGTGACAATGGTTTCAATGTTATTATCGGTCAACGTAAAGGCGGAAAGACATGGGAAAAAGCTGTCGCTGATGGTTGGGTACCCGGAGAAACCCTTTTCGACATTGAAGAAGCTGCTGCAAAAGGTACAATTATCCAATATCTATTGTCCGATGCTGCTCAAATAGAAGTATGGCCTCGTTTGAAACCTTATCTGACAGCGGGCAAAGCCCTGTACTTTTCTCACGGATTTGGCATCACATATAAGGAACGCACAGGTATTATCCCTCCGGCTGATGTAGACGTTATTCTTGTGGCTCCTAAAGGTTCGGGAACCAGCCTTCGCCGTATGTTCCTTGAAGGACGCGGCTTGAATTCGAGCTATGCTATTTTCCAAAATGCAACAGGGCGTGCGTTCGAAAGAACTGTATCATTGGGTATTGGAGTCGGCTCAGGCTATTTGTTCGAAACAG
>NZ_BAAHWU010000018.1:0-57612 GCF_054601275.1 Dysgonomonas reticulitermitis
AGTCGGTGATAAAGGCCGGGGCAAGCTCTATCAATGCTATATCTGTACGGTTATACCGCTTTTTAATAAACGCTTCCAGGTGCAGGTAAACATCCTTGTATTTCTGGTATGTTGAATTCGACCTCAATCCGGCATCGAGCATTTTCTTAAAATCGTCATTGTGCTGTTTGAATACCTGCAACAGGGTTTCACCGCGCAGGTCTATACCGAGGAAGGAGTTCTTTACTTTTTCGGCGGTAACATACGAGTCCCGCTCCAATACCTTTTTGTAATGCCTGTCTATCCCTGCCTTGATTTCATCGAGCAGGCTGTTGATTTGCCTGGCCTGATCGCTGCGTCCCGCCGCACGGTTGTAGTTCGTTTCCCACAGGTCGGGGCGGATGGATGCCTTGCAGCTGAACTGCGCGATCATCCCGTCGATGGTAATCCGCGCCATGATGGGGGCTTCGCCATCCCTGTTCAGGTTGTTCTTCTTCAAATAGAATAATACTTTAAATGTACTTCGCATACAATAACTCAATTAAAATTTCAAAATTATTTACCATTGAGTTATCTGCCGCTACGCAAAATACGGCTAATCAGCGCTAACAAAACTTTTGACTGCTTTTTACTAGTGTTTTATTACCTTTGCCTGTACAAAGCCAGGATCACTATAAACAACCGTATGCCAATCAAAGGTTTATACATAACGTTCAGGTATCGTTTATCAAGCCGGAACAGGGGAAATACAGGTAACGGTTTAGTAACTGTACCCTGTCCAAAATGGGTATTTTCCGGTCTTTTTCCGGCTTCATCTACCTGTTTGCTTTTGATTAAAAATACTGGTAATCAGTTAGTTTGCTTCAACTTGCGCAAAGTTGCTTGTGGGTATTGATTTTAACTAAAAAGTAACAAACTACTACAGTTCTTACAGTCATCAGTCAACAGTTAGCAGTCATCAGTCAACAACTTGTACCTCGTAACTTTTTAACTAAAAAGTAACAAACTCCACACTTATTTTTTAGCCGATAGCTGTTAGCCGTTAGCCCTTGCTCGCGCGGCTACCCTCTTTGTCCTCCTGACCGCAGGGAAGGATCCCGACCCCCGGGAGACAGGAGATGCTTCCTGTCGTCAGCATGACAAACCGGAATTTAACTAAAAAGTAACAAACTTCTACAGAATACAATGATTAGTTCGGCTAGTAACCATGCATTAGTTTTGTGTTCGCTCCATATTATTTTAAAAATATGCTGTATCATAGTTATTCGCTTTTCCGGTTAAGAGATTCAACAATTTTCATTCGCGATGCTTTGTAAGCAGGTATGCCTGCCGAGAGTAGATTCAAAATCAGACACACAATAAATACACCTGCAAATATGTTTGGAGAAACAAGGGTTTCCAATGGAATTGAACTACCGATATCGATTCCTAACAGCCATTTTTTCAATTGTACGACGGCATAGTATGACAATGCCAGACCAATAATACCTCCTATAAGAGTGGTAATGAGGTTTTCATATAATACTTGTATGAGGATAGTTTGCTTTTTCGCGCCGAAGGATTTTCTTATCCCAATTTCTTCTGTTCGTTTTTTGATGCGGGATATACTGAAACTGGAGAGATTGATCGCCGGAATAAGAAATAAAACAATTATGATAAAAGCCATTCTGTGGTTATTTTTCTTAATATCAGGTATGTCGGTGCTTTTATTCATTTGCTGGGCTTTGTGATCGTAAGGCCCTGATAAGCTGAGAGTCCATTCACTATCCGTTGCATTGTATTTGCGTTCGGCAAGCCTAATTTCTTCATCTATCGCCTGATAATCATTCTTGTTTCTTGCTAATAACAGAATTGTATATCCGTTGTATTGATAGTCTTTTACAGTAGTAAACGGTATATATATATCGGCATAAGCATATTCAAATACGGGAGAAACATCTTTTATAATGCCTGATACGACGAATGGTTTAAAATTTACCTGAATTGTTTTTCCGACAACATTTTCTATATTTCGGAATAATTGTCTGGCTGTGCTTTCAGTAATAACTGCTTTTTTTAGTTCCGAATCGAAATCTTCCTTTGTAAAAGGCTTTCCGTCAATAAAACTAAAAGACATGAGTTGCCAATATGCGGCATCAACAAATTTATTGTTTAGTGATAAACGTATGGGATGGGTTTCTGTGCTAGCAATAGAGTATTCACGTTCATTACATATTGCTGTTACTAGTTCAGGAGTTTTTAGATTCGATAGATATTCTTTGTAAGTATCATATCCAACATAACTATTTCTGAATTTCGACTTATCAGTTATACCTTCTTTCTTTTGCCATTTAATATATAGTGTCCTGTTCCTGTTATTTTCAGGAGAAATGTTTGTGTTTTTTATCGATTGCGAAACAATAACTACCATAATCATCATGATAGCTAAAGCAGTTCCGACAACAGTAATAATGCTGATGAATTTGTTTTGTTTCAGCATCTCGATGGCTTGTTTGATATATATTTTATACATGTAGGATAAATCTTATGGTTTTTATTCTTCTTGTTTGAGCGCTATGGCCGGTTGTGTTTTAGATGCTACATAGGCCGGATACCAAACACTGACAATTGCAAACAGGAACATTAACGCGATAGTAGTCAAAACGGCTGCAAGAAATGTTGTTTTCAATCGCTAATTATTATTCGACTCTTCTTCCGTCAAAGAAACGGACGATACGTTTAGTCGTTTTAGCAATGTGTTCGTCGTGCGTTACCATTACAATAGTAGTACCTTCATTGTTCAGGTTGAAAAGAAGATCCATGATTTCACTCCCCATCTTACTGTCCAGATTACCTGTTGGCTCATCGGCTAAAATTATCTGTGGATTACCTATAATGGCGCGAGCTATGGCCACACGTTGGCATTGTCCTCCTGATAATTGGGAAGGAAAATGTTTCATGCGGTGAGAAAGGCCGACTTTTTCGAGTACATGTTTAGCCATTTCCCTGCGACTGGCATTTCCTGATTTTCGATAAAGGAGAGGGAGTTCCACATTGTCGAGTACGGTTAGTGAATTTATCAGATGGAAACTTTGAAAAACAAACCCTAAAGTTTTATTACGGAACTCCGCCATTTCCTTATCTTTCATATTGTTGGTTTCGGTATCGTTGATCAGGATTTTTCCTTCACTTGCCACATCCAGTAAGCCCATAATGTTGAGCATGGTACTTTTACCGCAACCGGATGGTCCCATAACTGAAAGAAAATCTCCTTTTTCCACTTCCAGATTTACATTTTCTAAAGCTATTGTTTCTACCTCTTTGGTACGGTATATTTTAGTTATACCCTGTAAATTAATAATAGACATAGTGTTGATGTTTTTAATTTGTTTATATTGAGTTGTTTTCTTCTTAATTCTTAATCTTTAATGTCTTTTTGTTTTTATACTGGCTCATATCAGAAACAATTACCTGTTCTCCTTCATTCAGCCCGTTTATTACTTCTACATATTCGAAGCTGCTTTCACCAAGTTTTACTTTTTTCTTTTGCGCTTCATTGTTTTTTATTACCCATAATTCGTAATCACCCGCTCCGATATAGTAAGATGAATTAGGTATACGGAGAGTTTCTTCCTGTATTCCGTGGGTTACATACACGTCTGTTTTTAAGCCACTTCTAAGTCGGCTATTGCCCGGGTCTTTTAGCATAACGGTAAAGTTTATTACCCCGTTTTTTACGGAAGGGGTAATGTTGACAACGGTACCTGCCAGCTGAAGTTGCCCTATTTTGATAATTGCCTTAGCTCCCGAACTCAGTTTTTCAGCATAACTATCGGCGACTTCTGCTTCTACTTTGAAATGGCTCAGGTCGGAAACAATAGCTATTTGGGTACCGGCCGATACTTGCGATCCTATCTGATTATTTACATAAGTTAAGGTTGCCTTCTGTGGTGAAAGAATACGCGAGTCTTTTAAAAGGCGGGCACTCTCACTTAGTGATTTTTCAAATATACTAAGGTCAAGTTGTTGCACTTTTACCTCTGCTGCTGCATTTTTTCGTTGATTTTCTATTTGTTGTTTTAATTGTTGAAGCTCTAATTTAGCTACTTCATAATTTAGTGCAGCCTGACGTACTTTGTCCGATGTACTGGCTCCTATGCTATCGAGATATTGCTCATTTCTTAGTTCGGTTAGCATCTGTTTCAGGTTCATTTCTTTTACCTGCATTTTCATTTGAAGTTCTGAAATACTATTGTCTAAACTTATTTGTGATTGAATAAGCTTACTTTTTTTCATTTCTTTTTCGTCAAGCTTTTGTTTATAGTCTGTTTCTATAGATGCCAATTCCAGTTTCAGTATTGGCTCGCCGGCTGTAACAGAATCCCCTGCATTTTTGTATACTTCCAGAATCCGGCTATTAATAGGAGAAACGATGATTTCTTCTGTTTGTGGAATAACTTTGCCGGATGCATTTATGGTTATTTCTATTGTCCCTTTATCTACAGATCCTATAACTATATTCTTAGTAG
The DNA here is from genome assembly GCF_054601275.1 of Dysgonomonas reticulitermitis. Lineage (NCBI taxonomy): Bacteria > Pseudomonadati > Bacteroidota > Bacteroidia > Bacteroidales > Dysgonomonadaceae > Dysgonomonas > Dysgonomonas reticulitermitis. The sequence goes on from NZ_BAAHWU010000018.1 coordinate 4,488, forward strand.
AAATAGATCCTTCCAGTAAACTAATAATAACTAAAATGACTATGACTATACCAACACCTATAGCACCATAGCGGAAAACCTGTTTTCGTTGTTCTTTTCTTTTTTCGCTTAATGGTATTTTTCTGTCCATTTTTTATAATTTTATTATTTTACAGAGTATCTGTCTAATATTATGCCGTGTTTTTAAAGTGGTTATTATTAGTGTTTTGCGATTGTGGTGTATGTCCGGTATCGGACATTATGTACGAAATACAGTATAAATGAGATTTAGCGAATTATTTTAGAACCTGTTTAAATTTTATTCGTTCCGATTTTCAGAACTATTTTTAGAATGATTTTTTCTTTTCTGAAGCGCGAATAGCGGGCTACTCAAGCTGAAGAAAGGGAAAAATCAGATAAAAAGAGACTGAAAATGAACGAAAAAAGAGCTATAATAAAATGTTTTGGTAAAATTTAAACAGGCTCTTAATGTATTAATCAAATTGAATCTTTTTATGTTAAAAAAACAAAATGATGTAACCTTTTTGTGCTTTTTACGACATATAAGTATAAAAGGATAGGCGAGCTTCTTCTCTATTCAAAAATTAACCTAAATTTGCGACAATATTAAAATAAATTGAGACACTGTGATTAGAATAAAAAATCTGAACAAGACCTATTATAATGGCGCGCCTTTACATGTTTTGAAAGGTGTTAATATGGATGTCGAAAAGGGTGAACTTGTTTCTATTATGGGAGCATCGGGTTCGGGTAAATCTACTCTGCTTAATATATTGGGGATACTCGATAATTACGATACGGGTGAGTATTATCTCGATAATCTGCTTATTCGTAATCAATCGGAAGCAAAAGCCGCTGAACTGCGCAATAAAATGATCGGCTTTATTTTTCAGTCTTTCAATCTTATATCGTTTAAGAATGCACTGGAGAATGTAGCGCTTCCACTGTATTACCAAGGTATGAGCCGTAAGAAGAGAAATATTATGGCTATGGAATATCTGGATAAGATGGGGTTGGCTACCCATGCCGCTCATATGCCTAACGAGTTATCCGGAGGTCAAAAGCAACGTGTGGCTATAGCACGGGCTTTGATATCTCATCCGCAAATTATATTGGCTGATGAGCCGACGGGAGCTTTGGATAGTAAAACTTCACGAGAAGTTATAGAGCTGCTCCGTCAGATAAATCAAGATGACGGAATAACTATGTTGATTGTTACACACGAACAGTCAGTCGCCAATGCAACTGACCGGGTTATACATATCAAAGATGGTATAATAGGCTCAATAGAGATAAATGAAAATCCTGTAATAGAAATGTAAAAAAAACGGAGATGTTCGATTTTGACTCTTTACGCGAAATATTATCAACGATAAATAAGAATAAATTACGCACTGCCCTTACTGGTTTTGCCGTGGCATGGGGTATATTTATGCTTATTATACTTTTAGCATCGGGAAATGGCCTGAAAAATGGTGTAACGTCCAATTTTTCTAACCGGGCTCAAAACTCGGTGACTCTTTGGCCGGGCTGGACTTCGATGCCATATAAGGGACTGCCGACAAATCGTAATATCAAATTTGATCACAAAGATTATGATTTGATAAAAAACAGGATTCCGGAGGTAGAATATGTGTCAGCCAGGGTAAGCCAAAGTGTAACGATGAGTTATGAGAAAGAATATGGAGCTTGGCGGCTTGACGGTGTATCGCAGGATGCGGCTTTTATTAATAATATAAAAGTGAGGGCAGGCGATGGCCGTTTCTTAAATAAGCTGGATATAGATAACAGGCGGAAAGTGGTTGTTATTAGCCCGGAAATGAAACGCCTTCTGTTTAAAAGCACAGAACCTTTAGGCAAATATGTAGTGGCAAACGGAATTGCATATCAGGTTATAGGAGTATACGACGATTCCGACATGTTTATGAATAATCCTCCGGCATATATACCTTTTACTACAGCGCAGATGCTTTATAGTAAGGGATGGGGATTTCGTCAAATAGATTTTACAGTAAAAGGGATTACAAATCTTGACGCGAATAAAGCTTTTGTAGAACGCGTGCGAAAAAGAGTTGCGCAACTGCATTCTTTTGATCCTGCCGACAGGTCTGCGCTTTATATACGAAATACTGCAGAAGATGTAGCTGAAACCAACCAGATATTTAACGGTATAAATATTTTTATTTGGGTTATAGGTCTGGCATCATTAATGGCAGGTATTGTGGGGGTCGGTAATATTATGCTCATAACGGTAAAAGAGCGTACACGGGAAATTGGCATTCGCAAAGCGATAGGCGCTACTCCCGCGTCAGTACTCAGATTAATCATTTTTGAGTCGATCCTCATAACAACAGTCGCAGGTTATATAGGCATGGTCTTCGGTATTTTACTGACCGAAGGTATAAATAGTATGATGACAGTAGGTCCGAGAACAATGGATAGCCCGACCGTATTTAAAGATCCGACAGTGGATATTGGTACTGTTATAGCTGCGACACTTGTCTTAGTCATAGCCGGAGTTATCGCAGGTCTTATCCCGGCATTGAAGGCTACACGGGTGCGGCCGATAGAAGCAATGAGAGCAGAATAGAATTTGAATAGCATAAACATAGCATAAAATGTTTGATATAGATAATTGGCAAGAAATATGGACTACCATTACCCGGAATAAGCTAAGAAGCATTCTGACAGGATTTGGGGTTTTCTGGGGTATTTTTATGTTGATCCTGCTCATCGGGGCCGGTAATTCACTACAGGGTGGGATCTCTAAGAATTTTGATGGTTTTGCGTCTAATTCATGTTTCTTCTGGACCGGACGTACCAGCGAGGCTTATAAAGGTTATCGCAAAGGACGTACCTGGTCTATGAATGTTCGCGATATGGATCTTATCAGGCGTAAAGCTACATCTGTAGAATATGTATCTCCTATGCTGTTTATTAGTGGTGGAGAGAAAAATGCTGTAAGAGGGCATAAATCAGGAACATATGATGTTAGGGGCATATATCCGGAACATTTTAAAATAGAGGGACAGCATATTCTGTCCGGACGCTTATTTAATGAACTGGACGAACAAGGGAGTCGAAAGGTCTGTGTAATTGGGAAGGTAGTATATGAAACCCTGTTCAAACCCGGTGAATCGGCTATAGGTCAATACATAAGGGTAAACGGTATTTACTTTCAGGTGATAGGCGTCATTAGACCGAAGTCTAGAGCTTCTATTGGAGGTAACGTTGAAGAATCTATTTATTTACCTTTTTCTACAACTCAACGGGCGTTCAACCAAGGACAAGATATTTGGTTTATAGCTTGTACTGCTAAACCGGGTTATCCTGCATCGATGGTAGAAGAAGAGGTCAAATCTATAATAAAAGCAGCACATGATATATCCCCGACTGATGAAAAGGCTATGGGTGGAGTGAACGTCGAAAAACAGTTCAAGATTTTTCAAAATCTATTTTTGGGTATAGATATTCTTATCTGGATTGTTGGACTTGGAGCATTATTCTCAGGTATCATTGGTATTAGTAATATTATGTTGGTCACTGTTCGCGAACGGACAAGGGAAATTGGCGTCAGACGGGCAATAGGAGCGAAGCCCATGGCTATTATGGTTCAAATATTAAGTGAGAGCTTTGTGTTGACAGCTATCGCCGGGTTTGCAGGCTTCTTGTTCGGTGTCTCCATCCTTGAGATTATATATGAGGCTATGACTGCCGGAGTAAGTGAGGAACAAATATTTATACCTCCGTTCGTTTCCTTCTGGACAGCGATTATAGCTATGCTTATCATTATCTTTTCGGGAATTTTGGCCGGATTGATGCCTGCGCTTAGAGCACTTCGTGTAAAAGCGATCGATGCTATCAGGGATGAATAAAAAAAGTAGAAATAAATAATATATAGAAATTGTAAACTAAATATAATATGAAAAAGATTCTCAGAATTATTCTGTTTGTACTTCTTGGACTTATAGTCGTTGGTACATTCGCCTTTCTCTGGAAAAAATCACAACCCAAGCAGGTTGTATATGAGATTGTAACAGCTGATACAGGAGATGTTGAAAATACATCTGTTGCTACAGGAAAAGTTTCTCCTCGCGATGAAATTTTGATCAAACCTCAGATATCCGGTATTGTATCAGAAGTAATGAAAGAAGCGGGAGACTTTGTAAAAGTTGGAGATATTATTGCTACTGTAAAAGTAATTCCAGAGGTTTCACAATTGAACTCTGCCGAATCACGTGTAAATGTGGCTCAGATAAATCTTGCTCAGGTAAAAACTGAACATGAACGGCAGAAACAGCTTTTCGAAAAAGGAGTAATAGCTAAAGAAGAGATGGACAAATCGGATGCCGATTATAAGAAGGCTATTGAGGAATTAGAAAATTCCAAAGATAATCTGGATATTGTAAAAACCGGAATTTCCAAGAAAACAGCTCAATATAGTAATACACAGATACGTTCTACCATTACAGGTATGATTTTAGATGTACCTATCAAAGCAGGGAATTCGGTTATTCAGGCAAATACTTTCAACGATGGGACTACTATTGCTACTGTAGCTAACATGAATGATATGATATTCATTGGAAAGATTGATGAAACGGAAGTTGGCCGTGTACACACAGGAATGCCTATAAAATTATCTGTAGGAGCTATTGAAAATAAAAAGTTTGATGCAACATTGGAATACATTGCCCCTAAAGGCGTTGAGGAAAATGGCGCTATTTTATTTGAGATAAAGGCTGCCGCCCGTATCCCTGATACAATTGTAATAAGAGCCGGGTATAGTGCAAATGCTGAAATTGTTTTAGCAAAAATGGAAAAGGTTTTGACTATTCCGGAAAGTACTGTAACTTTCAGTAACGATTCGGCTTTCGTCTATATATTAAAAGATACAACTGATCACAAACAAGTTTTTGACAAAAAACACATTATGGTTGGATTATCTGATGGTATTAAAGTAGAAGTGAAATCCGGTTTGAAAAAGGGAGATAAGATCAGAGGTAACGAAATCTCGGATAAACCTAAAGCAGAGGCTCCGAAACAATAACAATATAAGAGTATGAAAAAACTAATTATATCATGCGGCCTATTTTGTCTCTGTTTATGTATACAGGCTCAAAAGAAATGGACATTGCGTGAATGCGTTGATTATGCTGTAGAAAATAATATTGAACTCAGGCAGGAAGCTTTGAAAGTGAAAAGTGCAGAGATAGACCTTAGTACAAGTAAAAACAGCCGTTTACCGGATTTAAACGCAGGTGTAGGGCAAAGTTTTAATTTTGGACGTTCAACATTGAGTAATAATGTAACAGAGTCAGTTAATTCATCGGGAACATCTTTCGATATATCGACGAGTATACCTGTATTTACAGGGTTTAGGATAACTAATCAAATAAAGGCTAATGAATTGGACCTGCAAGCAGCTACAGAAGGTTTGAAAAAGGCAAAAGAAAATCTGGAGCTACAAGTTGTATCTCTATATTTAGATGTTCTTTTCAAGAAAGAAATATTGAAAGCATATCGCGAGCAGGCTGATTTAAGTAAATTGCAGGTAGAAAGAACTGAAATACTTGTTGAATCGGGTAAAGTTCCGGCTTCTCAATTATATGATATTAAAGCACAGCAGGCTAAAGATGATTTAAATGTAACAATCGCGGTGAATGATCTGGCTCTGTCTTTATTGAATTTGTCTCAATCATTAAACCTGCCTGATACAAATTCTTTTGATGTTCAAGAGCCTAAATCAGAAGATGTGGTTACTGACAATCTGTCGAGTGTTATACCTCCCGATCAGGTATATAAACTGTCATTAGGGGTAAAGCCTCACGTGAAAGAGGCTGAGTATAAGCTCGAAAGTAGTAAGAAAAACTTAAAAGTAGCTCAGTCTGGTTATTGGCCTACACTTAATTTTGGTGCCGGATATGGTACGAATTATCGATATGTGTCAAAGTTATCTGCCGGTGGTTCAAATGATAGTTTTGGGAAACAATTTAAAGATAACGGATCAGAATATATCTCATTAAGCTTGAATATCCCGATCTTTAATCGTTTTCAGACGCGTAATCAAGTGCGCTCTGCCCATCTAAGTATTGAAAACCAAAGCTTAGCGCTTGATAATGTCAAACTGGCATTGTATAAAGAGATACAGCAGGCGTATCAGAGTGCAGTGGGGGCCCATGCCACATATATATCTACCGGAAAAGCAGAAACAGCTGCCGAAGTATCTCTGAAATATGCTCAGGAACGCTATGATATAGGTAAATCTACAGCTTTTGAATATAGTGAAGCTAAAACAAAACTTTTGAACAATCGATCTGAACGTATAAGGGCAAAGTATGATTTCATTTTCCGTGCTAAAATTCTGGATTTCTATCAAGGGAAACCAATTGATATAGAGTAAATTATTAATTATGACTAGTCCTGATAAACCTGTAACGCTTATTTAGGACTAGCATATCTTGACCGGGCTGAAAATGCAAACGTAAATTTGTTTATCTGAAAAATTATAGCAAGAATCGGGTTGGTTTCAAGTCGAAGTTGTTATAGCTTTGTTGTAAAAAGGATATTATGGATCAGCAAGGTAAGATAGACTTTGATCGTATTCGAAAAGCGATCGGTTATTTGAACGACAATTACAAAGCCCAACCCGATTTGGATGAAGTCGCGGCATATGTTCACATGAGCCCATACCATTTCCAACGGATGTTTACCGATTGGGCAGGAGTCAGTCCGAAGCGATTTTTACAATATATAAGCGTCGAGTATGCAAAAGGTATTCTTAAAGAAAATTCCTCTTCTCTTTTCGATGCTGCATATGAGGTCGGATTGTCGGGAACAGGACGTTTACATGACCTATTTGTTAAAATAGAAGGAATGACTCCCGGAGAGTATAAAAATGGAGGTAAGGATTTATCTGTCAATTATAGCTTTTTCTCTACCATTTTTGGAGAGATACTCATTGCAACTACATCTAAAGGCATTTGCTATATGGCGTTTTCTGATAATCAAACGGAAGTTCTGGGAGAATTGTTTTCCCTTTTTCCGAATGCGACATATCAGAACATTATAGATGATATTCAAGATCGTGTTATTTCTATTTTTACAAGCGATTGGAAGAAGCTGGATGAAGTAAAGCTTCATATAAAAGGAACTGATTTTCAGATCAAAGTGTGGGAAGCATTACTGAAAATTCCAAAAGGTAAACTTTCTTCATATAGCGATATTTCCACTATTATAGGTAAGCCTGAAGCCAATAGGGCCGTTGGTTCGGCAATAGGGCGCAATCCCGTCGCTTATCTTATTCCTTGCCATCGTGTTATACAATCTACCGGTCTGTTTGGTCAATACCATTGGGGTAGTGATCGCAAGGCCGCTATGATTGGGTGGGAGAGGGCTAATACATCTTCTGATTACCATATTGTACAATCCTGATATCGGGATATATATGGAAAACCTCCTCTTGTTTATCATCCTCTCTGTAAAAACCTTTATAGTTCTGGAAATCGGAACGAATAAAATTTAAACAGGTTCAAAGTAACTGTTAGGGAATTTCATTTTATTTTTGCTGTACATAGATTGTACATCCCACTTTTCCGGATAGACTATATTACGGGTCAAGAGGAATTTCGGGTTGGAAAAATTACGAATTGTTGACTGATAACTGTTGACTGATGACTGTTTATTCCGGTAGGGGTCAAAATTTTGATGCGGTTGCCCTATACTATTGATAGTTCTGTCTTAAAATTAAGAATAAAAACGTATTTTTGTATGCTTAAAGAAAAAGAACAGAGAGCATGATAAATAAGATTAACCAATTACTATCAGATATAGAAAATCTGAAAGCCGAAAAAGCGGAAGAAATAGAAGCGCTGCGGATAAAATACCTGAGCAAGAAAGGTGAAATATCGGAGTTGATGAACGATTTCCGCAATGTTGCTGCAGAACAGAAACGTGAAGTGGGGATGAAGCTCAACGAACTGAAAGAAAAAGCTCAGGAAAAGATCAATCAATTAAGAGAATCCCTTGAAAATATACAGACATCCGGTGATACAATCGATCTTACCCGCACGTCTGCACCGGTAGTATTAGGTACTCGGCATCCGATATCCATTGTTAAAAAGGAAATCTGCGACATCTTTCGCCGTTTAGGTTTTTCTATAGCCGAAGGCCCTGAAATAGAGGATGATTGGCATGTATTTTCTTCTTTGAACTTTGCCGACGATCATCCGGCACGCGATATGCAAGATACATTCTTCATTGCCCGTAGCCCTGAGATTGTACTGCGTACCCATACTTCATCTGTACAAACGCGAGTAATGGAGCAACAACAACCTCCGATACGGATTATCTGTCCGGGACGTGTTTATCGTAACGAAGCCATATCGAACCGCGCGCATTGTTTCTTCCATCAGGTGGAGGCATTGTATATAGACAAAGATGTGTCATTTGCCGATCTGAAGCAAGCATTATTGTTTGTAGCTAAAGAACTTTTTGGCGCGGATACAAAAATACGTTTGCGCCCTTCATATTTTCCTTTTACCGAGCCTAGCGCCGAAATGGATATTTCTTGTAATATCTGTGGTGGAAAAGGCTGCTCTTTCTGTAAACATACAGGCTGGGTAGAAATTCTCGGTTGTGGCATGGTCGATCCGAATGTGTTGGAAAATTGTGGTATAGATAGTAAAGTATATACCGGTTACGCTTTGGGAATGGGGATAGAACGAATAACCAACTTGAAGTATAGAGTGAAGGATTTACGCATGTTCTCCGAGAATGACAAACGATTCCTCGAACAGTTTGAAAGCGCTTATTAAAGTAATTTGAAAATTAGCCAATTAGGAAATTTGAAAATGCTTCTTGTTACTTTGTAATAATTAGCGCATATTCAAATTGGCTAATTTTCAAATTACTTTCTACTTCTTGCATATATTCGTGAAAATACACCATTTGCATGCTTCTCCTGTAGGTGTTTGACTGAACGGTACGGCAGGATCGAATATTTCTTCCAGACAGGCATCAAAGTGTGTTTTAAATTCTGTCCGGTATCTTGAAAAGTCGGTAACTTGTATTTCTTCTCTGCCTGATTTGTTTATTACATCAGGATCAAACTTTGTATCATAAAGATTTCGCAAGTAATATATTCCGGGCTCTAATATTTTATCCGGATGATCGAGCATGTATAGATGAGAGTACATGAATACCTGCATGACGGCTTTAGGCCTGTTTTTCATTTCCTTATCAAAGAGATCTTTCATCTCTTTGTACACCAATGCTCCCCGTCCGGTTTTATAGTCAATAATGCGGGTTCGTCCCTTCACTTCATCTACGCGGTCAATAAACCCTTTTAGTGATACCACTTTTCCGGACGGTAACGGGTAATCCGCTTTTATCTGTTCTTCCGAATTTATATATATAAAAGGAGTCTGCCATGCATCAATAGATAGCACTTTTCTTACATACTTCTTTAGAACTTCACCTGCGAGAAAATTCTGCCCTGTAAGCCTTTTTACTTTTTCCGTTTTAAAATAATTCTCCGCAAAAGATTTTTCTATCTTTTCAGTCAACAAGTTTTCGTCTTTCCGGATTTTATGAAGGAGGTCGGCTGTTACTAGTTTCCCTTTTAATGGTTCATACAGCCACTCCATTACCGAGTGGAAAATAGTACCGAACATACTGGCCTCTACTACTTCCGCTATTTCAACCTCTTCGGCCATTCCTTCTACTACCGAGAAATAGAATTGCAGCGGACAATTCAGATATGTATTTATCGCACTGGCAGATAATCTTTTATCACCTCCTTGCAAAAATATATTCAACTTTTCTTGTATCTGAGGCGTTTTTTGTATTGATATTGATAGGCTTTCACTTGAAGTAACTTTATATACAGTCAGATTTTCTCTTACGTCGAATGAGTTGGCATACAGGTGCTTGATCTGGTTGAAGTAACGGCTTACTTCTCCCGATTGCAGACCTTCGGTGCGTGTATCATGCAATAAGTATATGCGTTTAGCCCTGTTTATCATCCTGTAGAAATGATAGGCAAAAATACTGTCCTGATGTTCGTAAGTCGGTAAATCAAAGCCTTTTCTTAAATTGTACGGGATAAATGAGCTGGTTGCCTTTTTCATTGGAAATATCCCTTCATTCATAGAAAGGATTATTAAATTGTCAAAGTCCAAAGCTCTGGTTTCCAGCACTCCCATTATCTGCAATCCGGCTAATGGTTCCCCGCTAAATGGCACGCTAATGCCCTGTATCAGTTTCTTCAATAATTTGAAATATGTTTCAACTGACATTTCAGGGAATATATTCTTCAAAGCATCATCCATTTTGTTTATAGTCTTGTAATATTCAACTATAAATTCGGACTCTATATCTACAGATCGGGCACTCACATCCTCATCTTCTTTTTCTTTTGTATAGAGCGATGTTTTCAGCGTGGCAAGTATCGTTTTCAGATAATCGGGTATGTCTTCCCATTTGTCAACAGGTACAAATATTAAACGGAATACAGGATGTATAAATAATTCTTGGACGGATATAATAACTTTGTTATACTGTATTATACTTTGTCTCAATTTCTTGGCTTCAGTTCCGGCGATATTTGTTATATACCGGTGATTCAATATAGCAAGTACAGGTCTGTAAAAAAAGCCTGTATAGTTTTCCGACTTACGAATATTGCGTTGCAACTCAAATATATGTTCCATCAATCCGGATATAGAGCTGTTACTCAGGTTATATCCCATCGTGACATTTATCTTGTCGATCTCTTCGGGAACCGAGTATAATGCAGGTAGCAACAGGTTTTCATCAGGTAGAACCAAAGCCGTATTTACTGCTTGTTCAGGTGTTATATGCTTTTCCTTTAATAATGATTTCAGTATAGGATATATATGTTTTGCCTGTCCTACCGAAGAGGGTATTCCAATAGCTTCTATAATAGGTATTTCCATGCTTAATTCCTCCGGAGATAAAGCCAGTTGAGATGGAAATTGCACTTTATTCTTATCCATAAAGAATGAAGCTTTGTTTTGGGGATCACGCACCAGAGGAGATGAATAGTCCCAATAAAAATCGGCTATCTCTTTTTTATGCAGGAATTTTAGAAGCTTTTCTTCCGATTTGCTATGCCCATTCAATCCTATAAATATAATTTTCTCAAAAGGAAGTTCCGGATTTTCATCCTGTGACAATCGTTCTATTACATCGCGGAAAATCATTCCTTCGTAGGCCAAACCTTTTTTCTGTAGCTGTTCGCGCAAAAGAGAGTACAATTGAAAAAGAACTTCCCACATTTCCAGAAAATCTTTTTTCTTATCGTTTTCACCAACAGGCAGAAAGTTAGACCAGAAACGACGGATAGCTTCTATTTGCTCATCTGTAAGAAAATCAAACCCGGCATCAATCTCTTTCAGGTCTTGGATATTACGGAAAAGCTGTTTGGCATCAACCAAATATTTATCTACATCGTCGAAGTCATTCAAAAGCATTTCACCCCAGTAAAGAAACTCATCAAAAGTCTCTGTCGTTCCGCTTATTCGCTTATATATATCATATAGTAGAAATAGCATTTCTATGCGATCGGCTTTTTTATAGGGGCTTAATCGTTCGAACAGGTCTGTTACAGTTAGTATTTCAGGGGAAAATATAGGACGCCCGACTATCTGTGATAGATAATTCTGAAAGAAGATACCCGCCCTTCTATTTGGAAAGACGAACGTAAAACGGCTCACAAATTGTCCGTAGGCTTTATAGTATACCTGAGCTACATTATGCAAAAAAGGAATCATCAGATACGGATAAATCAGTCAATACAAAAATAGTAAATAAAGCCCATTTCCCTTCTAAAATAAGTAATGAAGTCGTCTGGACTTTTTACAAAATAAAACTTTTATCCATTTTTTATCCTCTTTGTCATATTGAACGATAGTGAAACATCTCCTAAAGGAAGATCCTTCGTTCCTCAGAATGACAAAAAAAATGAAAAATAAAAAGTCCAGACGACTTCAATATAATAGAAAAAATATGACTAATTTTAGCTTCCATATTTTAACCTATACATCATGATTCGGAATTTAACACTAAGTTTACTTTTCTTAATAACAGTATTGTCATACGGACAAGCTTTGCAACCTCAAATTATACCACAGCCGCAGAAAACAGAAATGGGGAAAGGTTTTTTCGTTTTAGATACGAAAACGGCTGTTATCTGTAAGGATAAAGATATTCAACAAGAGATAAACTATCTACTGAAAAGTATGGAAGCTAAGACAGGTTATGTTTTGGCATCGGCATATAAATTGAAGGAGAGTGGCCGTATTAGCTTAAAGATTAATGATAAGTTAAAGGATTCGGAATATCAGATTGATGTCGCCGTTAAGAATATTATCTGTGAAGCCGGTTCTCCCGAAGGAATATTTTATGCCATCCAAACATTATTACAATCGATCGATAGTAAGGATGGTAAATTTTTTATCCCATCAATGAAAATAAATGATTCGCCTCGTTTTGCATGGCGTGGATTGATGCTGGATGATTCCCGCCATTTCTTTGGGAAAGAAGTTGTGAAACAAATTCTTGATGTGATGGCTTACTTAAAGATGAACCGTTTCCATATGCATCTGACCGATGAACCTGCGTGGCGTATCGAAATAAAGAAGTATCCGAAGCTGACAGAGGTAGGGAGTACAGGCACATGGGACGACAGGAATGCGCCTAAGGCATTTTATACGCAAGAAGATATAAAAGAAATAGTGGCTTATGCTGCCGAACGTCATATTATGGTAATTCCTGAAATCGACATGCCGGGACATGCAACTGCGGCATCCCGTGCTTATCCTGAGATTTCCGGCGGAGGAACAGGCCGTTGGGAAGGATTTACATTCCATCCGGCTAAAGAAACTACTTATCAGTTTTTGGATGATGTATTGACCGAAATAGCCGAATTGTTTCCCGCTCCTTACATACATATTGGCGGAGATGAAGTTCATTACGGAAATCAGGTGTGGTTTACCGATCCTGTAATTCAGGATTTCATAAAAGAAAATGATTTGAAAGATGAAGTAGGAATGGAACATTATTTTATTCGCCGGGTAGCGGATATCGTTAGCAGTAAAGGCAAAAAGATGATAGGATGGGATGAAATGATCGCATCGGGTGTTACACCTGATAAAGCTGTCGTTATGTGGTGGCGCCACGACAAACCTGCACAGCTGACTCTGGCTTTAGATAAAGGATTCGATATGATTATGACGCCGCGGATTCCATGTTACTTCGATTTTGTACAAGACAATACTCAAAAGATAGGGCGTCGCTGGGGTGATGGCAAATATAATACACTTGAGACAGTTTATAATTTCCCCGGAAGCATAGAAAACCTTATTAAGGATAATCAAAAACAAATAATGGGTATGCAAGCGAGTACATGGACAGAACGCATTGCCGATACTCAAAGGCTTTATTATATGATATTTCCTCGTTTAGCTACTATTTCGGAGGATGCCTGGACAAATAATGAAGGGAAAAATTATCCCGGCTTTGTAGATAAAATAAGAAAATTCTATCAATTCTTGGATATGAAAGGGATCAACTATTTCAACATATTTAATATTGAGTCTACTCCCGAACCTTGGGGCCCCAATAAAGCAGATGTAATAGCGGAAGGCTAAAATAAAATTATTTTTGCTTCGTTAGAATAATATTACATGTAACACTATTAAAATATATGAAAAAAATCTTACTACTCTTTCTCTTTAGTTTTCTATCGACGACTATTGTATTATCTTATGCGCAAAAGAAGCTGTTGGTAGAAATTAATTCTATTAACACAAAAGAAGTTATAGGGTTTAAATACAATTCCGGAAACCAATTGGTATATTTCGACGAAAAAGGTATAGTTACTTATACGGAATACCGGTTGAAATATGATAAAATAAACCAACTGGTAGAATGTATTATAAATCAGGATAGAGGAGAATTAATCTTAAGCTCCAAATATTCATATGGCGGCGAAGGTTCTATATTAGAAGAGATAAGGAGTAGTGGAAAAAAAATACATATAAAAACAATAGATGTTAATCCTATTCATGTTGATATTAAAGGCCGTTTAGTAAAAACAACATTCGATGATGGAAATCTTTGGGAAGAATTTGAGTATGATAATAATAACAATTTACTGAAATATAAAGTGCATTCCGCTTCCGGAAGTGACGATAAAGTTTCAGAGTATAAGTTTGATACGAGTAAATCTCCATTTTCTAATATGATAGATTTCCCTGTTTGGTTTTGGGCATTACATATGAATAAGGTTCGCTGGTGTAGTGATTTTATCGGACAAAATAATGCAATTGAAAATATGACAGATGATCCTAAGTATGGATTGAATACTGTTGAAATAACATACGTTTACGATGAAGACGGATATCCTGTAAAGCAATATTACAATGGAGACTTGGTGAAAGAATTTAAATATAAAACAGTCCGATAGTAAGATTCGTAAAATTTAAAGGCTATATAAAAGAGACAAGGACATATCAAAAAGATACATCCCTGTTTTCTTTTAGTTAAACTTGGTTAATCATATTCATTCCAAGCTTTTATTTCCAGTTCGTCTACATTCATTTTACAGAACGCTTGTATAAATGCAGATGCAAGACGCGAGTTTGTTAACAACGGAACATTAAAATCTATCGAGGCCCGGCGGATTTTGTATCCATTGTCTAGCTCATTAGTAGTAAAGTTCTTCGGAATATTTACCACCAGATCTATCTGTTTATTCTGTATCATTTCCAACGCATTAGGCTGTTGATTGTCGTTTGGCCAGAATACTTGCGTTGCCGGAACGCCATTTTCTTCCAAAAACTTCTGCGAGCCACCTGTCGCGTATAACTCATAACCTTTTTGGTGCAACAATCTGGCCGCTTGTAGTAATTCTACTTTCGATTTTGCAGGGCCGGTAGAAAATAGCACAGTTTTCTCCGGTATGCGGTAACCTACCGATAGCATCGATTTTAACATTGCATCGTGGAAGTTATCGCCTATACATCCGACTTCACCTGTAGACGCCATGTCGACACCTAATACAGGGTCGGCTTTTTGCAGACGGGAGAAAGAGAACTGCGAAGCTTTAATTCCTACGTAGTCCAGATCAAAGTCGTTTTTGTTTGGCTTTTCTACCTGTTTACCTAACATTACTTGTGTAGCCAGATCAATAAAGTTTATTTTCAAAACCTTCGATACAAATGGGAATGATCGTGATGCGCGCAGGTTACATTCAATAACCTTTATATCATTGTCTTTCGCCAAAAACTGCATATTGAAAGGACCTGAGATTTGCAATTCTTTCGCAACCTTACGGGCTACTTTTTTGACGCGCCTTACAGTCTCTATATATAAGCGTTGAGCAGGAAATTGTATTGTTGCATCGCCTGAATGTACCCCCGCAAATTCCACATGCTCCGATATTGCATACATTACTATCTCCCCCTTGTCGGCAACAGCATCTATTTCGATTTCTTTGGCGTTCTCAATAAATTCAGATACTACTACCGGATGTTTTTTAGATACTTCCGCAGCCAGTCCGAGGAAGTTTTCCAGTTCTTCGTCGTTGGAGCACACATTCATGGCTGCACCAGATAGTACGTAAGACGGGCGTATAAGTACCGGATATCCAACTTCGTTGACAAAATCTTTGATGTCGCCCAATGATGTTAACTCTTTCCAGCGTGGCTGGTCTACGCCTATGCGGTCGAGCATGCTGGAGAACTTATGCCGGTCTTCTGCATTATCGATATTTTTGGCTGTTGTTCCCAGAATATTTACTTTCGCTGCGTCAAGACGCATGGCTAAGTTGTTTGGTATTTGGCCGCCGACCGAAAGTATTACCCCATGAGGATTTTCCAGTTCGATAATATCCATAACCCGCTCGTATGTCAACTCGTCGAAGTATAGACGGTCGCACATGTCATAGTCGGTAGATACGGTTTCCGGATTATAGTTGATCATTACCGAGCGGTAACCTTCTTTACGTATCGTTTGCAGGGCATTTACCGAACACCAGTCGAACTCAACCGATGAACCGATGCGGTATGCCCCCGAACCAAGTACAATTACAGACTTGTGGTCTCCCAGATATTTGACATCATTTTCTCTTCCGTTGTATGTAATATATAAGTAGTTCGTTTGCGCAGGATATTCCGCAGCTAATGTGTCTATTTGTTTTACACAAGGTATTATTCCATTCTCCTTACGGATGCGGCGTACTTCATGCTGGATTGATTCCACAAGGCTTGCCTCTTTACATATGATCTTGGCAATTTGGAAGTCAGAGAATCCCATTTGTTTAGCCGAACGCAATAGGTTGAGTGGGAGAGACTGTATATCATCATATCTCTCAAGTTCTTTCGAACACTTAAAGATGTATTGTAGCTTTTGTAAGAACCAGCAGTCAATCTTTGTCAGATCGTGTATTTTATCTACCGTATACCCTCTTTTGAAAGCTTCTTCGATACAGAAAATGCGTTTGTCGGTTGGATTTTTTAAAGATTCGTCCAGATCGTTTACAACCAATGACTTATTAGCTGCAAATCCATGCATGCCGATATTGATCATACGCAGACCTTTCTGAATGGCTTCTTCAAAAGTACGGCCGATAGCCATAATTTCCCCGACAGACTTCATGCTCGAACCAATTTCTTTCGATACTCCGTGGAATTTTCCTAAGTCCCAACGAGGTATTTTTACTACAATATAATCTAGCGCCGGTTCAAAGAACGCGCATGTAGACTTTGTTACAGAGTTTTTTAATTCAAACAATCCGTATCCAAGCCCTAATTTAGCAGCAACAAATGCTAATGGATAACCGGTTGCTTTAGATGCCAATGCCGAAGAGCGGCTTAAGCGGGCATTTACTTCGATGACACGGTAATCTTCCGATTCTGTGTCGAAAGCAAACTGCACGTTACATTCCCCGACAATGCCTATATGTTTTACTATGCGGATCGATAATTCGCGTAGTTTATGAAATTCGTCGTTGGTTAGGGTTTGAGATGGTGCCACGACGATACTTTCCCCCGTATGTATTCCGAGCGGATCGAAGTTTTCCATATTACATACGGTCATACAGTTGCCGTATTTGTCCCGTACAACTTCATATTCTATTTCTTTCCAGCCCTTCAACGATTTCTCTACAAGTATTTGAGAAGAGTAAGAGAATGCTTTTTCAGCCAGAACGCGTAGTTCCTGTTCATTGTCACAGAATCCCGAGCCAAGACCGCCTAATGCGTAAGCCGCGCGGATGATGATGGGATAACCTAGCTCTGCCGCAGCAGTTACAGCGTCTTCTATTGTGCCTACAGCATGGCTTTTTATTGTTTTTACATCTATCTGATCCAGCTTTTTTACAAACAGTTCACGGTCTTCCGTATCCATTATAGCTTGTACAGGTGTTCCCAGTACCCGCAAATTATATTTCTCCAGAATACCGCTTTGAAACAGTTGTACTCCGCAATTGAGAGCTGTTTGCCCTCCAAAAGCGAGTAGTATACCATCCGGCTTTTCTTTCAGGATTACTTTCTCTACAAAGTAAGGAGTAATAGGTAAGAAATATATTTTATCAGCGCTTCCTTCCGAAGTTTGTACTGTTGCAATATTAGGATTGATCAAAACTGTTTCGATTCCTTCTTCTTTTAATGCTTTTAAAGCTTGTGAGCCCGAATAGTCAAATTCTCCGGCCTCACCGATCTTTAAAGCTCCCGAACCGAGAACCAATACTTTTTTTACATCTATATTAATATCCATTTTATTTTTTTTAGTTATAGCCCCTCCCCATTGGGGAAGCTTAAGTCCCCCCTTTGGGGGATTCAGGGGGCTCGTTTATAATTTATCTACGAATAAGTCAAATAAGAAACCGGTATCAGTTGGTCCGCTGGCAGCTTCCGGGTGGAATTGCGCAGAGAAAAACGGCTTGGTTTTATGCTTAATCCCCTCGTTAGTGCCATCATTCAGGTTTATAAACAATGGTTCCCAGTCTGTTCCTAAGGATGAATTCGCTACTGCAAAACCATGGTTCTGAGATGTTATGAAACATTGTGTGGAATCTACCATTTTTACGGGTTGATTGTGGCTGCGATGTCCGTACTTTAACTTGTATATACTAGCTCCCCCTGCTTTCGAAAGTAACTGATTTCCCATGCAGATGCCACAGATCGGTTTATCTCCTTCCATCGCTTTTCTGATATTTTTTACAGTTTCTTCGCATAAGTCGGGGTTTCCCGGTCCATTAGAAATAAATAGCCCGTCCCATTCCAGTTGATTGAAATCGTAATCCCAAGGTACACGTATTACCGTTACATTCCGTTTGAGTAAACACCTTATAATGTTGTGTTTTACACCGCAGTCTACAAGCAGCACTTTTTTCTGTCCGTTACCGTATGTCAGCACTTCCTTACAGCTTGCTATTGCAACCTGATTTTCAATGTTCGGATCGTAAAAATCTATTTCGTTATCATCCGTGAAAACGATCTTACCTTTCATCGAGCCCTTTTCACGTAAGATTTTAGTCAGTTCGCGTGTGTCGATCCCATAAATACCCGGCACATCATGTTCCTTTAACCAGTCTCCGAGACTTTTCTTTGCATTCCAGTGTGAATACTCATGAGAATAATCCGATACGATTAGTCCGCTTACCTGAACTTTTTCTGATTCGTAGAAGTCTGATATTCCATCAGTGAAAGTATCGTCAGGCACTCCATAGTTCCCAACAAGAGGAAATGTAACTACGAGAATCTGACCAATGTAAGAGGGGTCGGTCAGGCTTTCGGTATAACCTACCATTGCAGTGCTAAATACAACTTCTCCGGCTTTTGCTATCTCCGAACCAAAAGATTTTCCTTCGAAAACTGTTCCGTCGTCAAGAATTAGTTTAACTGGTTTGTCTGAATACATTTTTTGTTTGAAATATTAATATGATTAATAACGATTTACAAAAATAAAAAAAAGGAACGGGATATTGATATATCTGTTCCTTTAGTCTATAATAATTAAATATTGTGTCTTTTTTTCTCTCATTTCAAATACTCATATTTCTTGCGAATATCTGAAGTACAAAGATAGAAATAAAAAATGAAAAATGGGATTTATTTTCTTAAAATTTCTGAGAAATAAGAATCTATTGTTATACAGGTTTTTTATCTTGAATTTTAGCTTTGCGTCCATCCATTAAAATCTGACGTTTTTCTTTTCTAAAGTTATCACGTAGTTCTGATATTTTCTTTTTTTGAGCATCGGGAGCTATGCGACTCAGTTCTACGGCTTTTTTCTCCTTTTCGAAATTTTCTCTTAATGTTTTTAATTTTGCTACGCTAGTTTCATCCAGTTTACTTTTACCTCTTTTATCACCGAATGTGAATTTACGGTCTTTTCTGAAGTCACTCCTCATATCTTTTATTTTAGCTTGTTGCTCCGGAGTATATATTTTATTGAGTGCATCGAGATGCTGTTGAGCTATTTCTTTATTTTTTGTGCGATATTCTTCGTTCAGAGCTTTAATCTTTTGCTTCTGATCGTCTGTCAGATTCAAATCTTTCATTCGATCGCCGCGATGTGCTCTCATTTTCATAACCTGTCCTTTTTTGATATGTCCTCGTTTGTTATTTTGTGCATCAACAGTTGCTGTTAATGATATACATGCTAAAATAGCCAATGATAAAAATAATCTTTTCATAATTCTCTGTTTTAATGTTTTATATGGTTTAGATGCTATTCATTTTAAGAGGTTTAATAGGATAGGAATATTTAACGTTCTGTTACATTTGTTACTTGTTTATGTTTTTGGGCTGATGTTATTGCGAACTCGTCGGGAAAAATTACATGTTCACCGGTTTTTAATTGGCTGCCAACAGTTTTCAATCTACTTTTGCGTTTGTATTCAGATGAAGTATATTACAGATGCTACTATGAGAGTTAAATTAATAATTTCAGGAATACAATAAACGTCTATTTTAGCAGTTCTATCTATGGAATCAAAATTCAGATCAAGTATAAATTCTGCTTACCATAAGCGAATAAATATTATTATTTAAAACTAATTATGCAATTACATTCAACTATTTTATCAAAGAAAACTCGAGTTACATTTCTATGGCTTTTACACCTTTTTTTGTTACCTGCTTTATCTTTTGCACAGACGTACAAAATTAGCGGTACAGTTGTCGATTCGCGCACAAAAGAGACATTAATCGGGGTTCCCATCATCATAGAAAACCGTAATGGGAGTGGCGTATCCTCTGATGAAAAGGGCAGATATAGCCTAACTCTTCCCAAAGGTGATTATACATTAAAAGTAGATTATATTGGATTTGAAAATAAGCGTATAAAAATCTCTTTATCACAAAATATTACTCAAAATATTGAGCTTGTGCAAACATCTATCGGTCTTGGCGAAGTCGTAATATCTGCAGAACGTCCTGATGCTAATGTATCTGCTCCACAGGCAGGTATTGAGAAGATGGAAATACAAAAAATAAACAAGATCCCGGTGTTGTTAGGCGAACGTGATATTATCAAGACCATACAGTTGATGCCCGGAGTACAAGGGGCTGGTGAAGGTAGTTCCGGTTTTTATGTACGGGGTGGAAGTTCAGACCAAAATCTTATCTTGCTGGATAACGTGTCGCTATACAATGCGTCCCATCTGATGGGATTTTTCTCTACATTTAATTCCGAAGTGTTGCGCGATGTAACCTTATATAAGGGGGCTATGCCTGCGCAATATGGTGAACGTCTTGCTTCTATTCTTGATGTGCAGCAACGTAATGGCGATAATCAGAAATATCATGTCGCCGGCGGGCTTGGTCTTATAGCATCTAATCTCAATGTAGAAGGGCCTATACAAAAAGGTAAATCTTCTTTTATTATCGGGGGAAGACGGACTTATGCCGATGCTATTGCCAGGTTGTCAGGGGCAAAAGATGCCCAAAACGCTTATCTCTACTTCTATGACTTGAATATGAAACTAAATTTTGCTTTATCGGATAAAGACCAGATTTCGGTTTCAGGATATTTGGGAAGAGATAAAATGGTATTGAAAGATGCCGCAGAACTCAATTGGGGAAATACGTTCCTGACATCGACGTGGAGCCATACATTCAATCGCAAGTGGACTTCCCGGACATCGTTGTCTTACAATCAATACGATTATTATTTCGGGATGGAAATAGGAATGAACCTGAATGGAACCTCTAAAATAAAGGATTATGGCTTTAAACAGGAATTTCAGTATCAGCAGGGAAAGAACAGCCAATGGCGTGTAGGACTTACTTCCACATATCACGATCTGGCTCCGGGGAACTACAATCTCGATTCGGAACAAAAGAATTCAGTTGACCTGTATCACCGCTATTCATCTGAAAATGCCGCTTATATATCGAATCAGCTGAAGATAACAGATAATTTGGAAGTAATTTACGGTCTTCGTGCTTCTGCTTTCATGGCATTGGGTAAAGGACAGTATTACACTCTGAATAATAATAATGAAGTAGTTGATAGTACATGGTACAAATCAGGAAAAGTGGTTAAGACTTATATAAATCTAGAACCACGTTTGTCAGCAGTATATAAATTAAATGATGTATCTTCAATAAAAGCTGCTTACGCCCGTACCACCCAGAATATGCATTTATTATCTTATTCGGCTCAGGGTACACCTTTCGATAGATGGACATCCAGTTCGAATAATATAAAACCACAGATTGCAGATCAGGTATCGCTGGGTTATTTCCGGAATTTCAGTGATAATATGTTCGAATTTAGTATCGAAGGTTATTATAAAGGCATGAAAAATCAGCTGGATTTTAAGGACAATGCAAATATTGAGGGTTATGATGTAATAGAAACTGAATTATTATCGGGTAAAGGCAGGGCTTATGGAGTCGAACTTACGCTAAAGAAACGTCTGGGGCGACTTACCGGGTGGATAGGCTATACACTTTCTAAGTCGGAAAAGAAGATTGATGGCATCAATGAAGATAGATGGTATAATGCCTTTCAAGACAGAACGCATGATTTCTCTATAGTGGGAATGTATGAACTGAATCCTAAATGGACGCTTTCTGCCACATGGGTATTCTATACAGGAAATGCGATTACTTATCCGAGCGGAAAATATCAGATCAATGGAAAAGATGTGATGTATTATGCTGAAAGGAACGGATACAGGATGCCTGATTATCATCGCCTTGACCTGGGTGCGACTTGTTTGTTGAAGAAAACCGCGAAGTTTCAGTCGGAGCTTGTTTTAGGTCTATATAATGCTTATGGACGCGAGAATGCGTATATGATCCAGTTCCGTACCAATACGAAAGATCCGGGCAAAACAACCGCTTATCAGTACTCGCTGTTTACGTTCGTTCCGTCTGTTTCGTGGAACTTCAAGTTTTAAAATATAAAAGCATGAATCTTATGAAAAATTTAAAGAATAAATATATTACAGTACTTTCGGCTTTGGCTTTATTACTTATTGTCAGTTCGTGTGAAAAGGAAATCGATGTCGATCTTCGTTCGGTTCCTCCACGGATACAGATAGAGGGTGTTGTAAAACAAAACCAATTGGCTAAAGTAAGAGTGAGCCATACGCTCGATTTTAATGATAACAGCGGTTATCCGTTTCTCAAGGATGCCATTGTGGTAATATCGGATAATGCCGGAAATACCGAGACACTGAAACAAGATAATTCCGGGTGGTACGTTGCCGAGAATATCAAAGGGGTAATCGGCTGTACGTATAACCTATCTGTGAAATATGAGGATAAAGAATATACTTCTATATCTAAAATGCCGCCTTTGGTAAAACTGGATTCCCTGTCTATGTATAAGGCTCCGATAATGGACTATGCAATACCGATGATTCATTTTACCGATCCAAAAGGGGAGATCAATCAGTATTACCGGTGCCTTGTATTTATTAACGGAAAGCAATTGCCTGATGTCAACGAACTGGCGTTGAGCGCTCAGCTTATGGATGGTAGCCCGATACATCAATTCCTGCCTATATTTACAAACGATGAAGATGTTGATCCTATCAAGCAAGGAGATGATATACGGATTGAATTACAGTGTATTGATAAAGGGGCATACACTTTCTTTTATACATTGAGCCGTATAGAGGACTCAAAGAATAATCCTACTTCAAATATCACTGGCGGAGCTTTAGGCTATTTCTGTGCCGCTACAGTCGATGGGATGTCTATTACAGCGGAATGGGAAGAATGAAAGAGGTGAAATTTAAAGCAGGAGGAGTTTAATCTACGATGCCGTACACCCTCTTTTTCTTGTTATTGTAGTATAATTTTAAAATGGGACAAAATCGTTGCCTCCATTTTGTGTCGGTTGAAAACCATTATCCGGAATAGTGCGGTTGATTTTTGAAGAGAATTGCTGTCCTGCTCCAAAGTTATAGTCGTCATCAATATTTTGAAAGCGGGCGAATTCGCTTTTGAAGCGTAATAAAACATCTCCTGTAGCTCCGTTACGATGCTTGGCTATGATAATTTCGGCAAGTCCTATAAGAGAGTTCCCTTTGTCGTCTTCAAGTATTTTATAATACTCAGGACGGTGTATAAAGCAAACCATATCGGCATCCTGCTCTATTGCTCCCGATTCGCGAAGGTCAGATAGCTGAGGACGCTTACCTTCTGCGCCGGCACGTCCTTCTACTCCACGGTTGAGCTGCGACAGCGCGATGATAGGTATATTAAGTTCTTTGGCTAATCCTTTGAGCGACCGGGATATCATACTCACTTCTTGTTCACGGCTGCCGTAATTCATACCACTGGCATTCATTAATTGCAGGTAGTCAATTATTATCATTTTAATCCCATGCTCGCGAACCAACCGTCTGGCTTTTGTTCGCAATTCGAATACCGATAAGCTGGGGGTATCATCGATGAATAATGGTGCGTCGTATAATTCTTTTATTTTAAAGTCGAGTTGTTCCCATTCATAAGGTAGGAGCTGTCCGTTTTTGATTTTTTCACCCGGTATCTCGCATGTATTTATTATCAGACGGTTTACCAACTGTACGTTCGACATCTCAAGGGAGAATAATGCGACAGGGTAGTTGTAGGATACAGCCATATTCTTAGCCATCGAGAGAACAAATGCTGTTTTTCCCATTGCCGGACGTGCTGCGATAATAACCAAATCGGAGTTTTGCCAACCTGAGGTGATTTTATCCAGAGGTGTGAATCCCGTTTGTAGCCCACTTAAACCTTCCGGGCGGTTTGCCGCTATTTCCAGCAGTTGTAAGGCTTCTTTGATTACCGGATTAATTTGAGTTACATCTTTCTTTACATTTCCTTGCGATATCTCAAATAATTTGCTCTCTGCTTCCTGCATGAGATCATCAACGTCTGTTGTTTCATCGAAGGCCTTATTGGTTACAGCCGATGAGAAGGATATTAACTCCCTGGCCAGGTATTTTTGAGCTATAATACGGGCGTGAAATTCTATGTGGGCGGCAGATGCAACCTTCTCCGTTAATTGTGCAATGTATACAGGTCCACCGACCATTTCCAGTTCACCATCTTTCTTTAATTGTTCTACCACGGTAAGCATATCAACAGGCGCTTGTTTGACAGCCAGATTCACAATAGCACGATAGATTGTTTGGTGAATAGTATCATAAAAACTCTCAGGTTTCAGGATGTCGCTAACCAGAGAGTACGCGTCTTTTTCGAGCATCAAGGCGCCAAGTATTGCTTCTTCGAGTTCCCTGGCTTGCGGTTGTATCTTTCCTATATCAGGTATTAAAGTTGTTTCCCTCGTTTTTTTTCTACTCTGATTTTTATTAGTCTCTGCCATTTTTTTTGATTATTGAATATCAAAGATAACAGAAATAACGCTTAAAGAATATTTTAGTTTTGAACAAGCCTGTTAATAAGTAATGCCAATCAGCAATTAAAGCTATTCCTGTAATGTAAAAACGTTCGGTTATTTTCTTCCTTTTCTTCTGCGCGCAATCACAGATTGCTTATATTCTCAACATATGCTCATTACTTCCGCGCCCTGTCGGGCTTGTCCTTCATTTTGCCTTGATGCAAAACGAAGCAAAAAATCAAGGCTGCATCCCTCGCAGACCCACCAACGGTTTGCCGGCTGAAAGTGACGAACGGGCTATCGCCCCGTCCCTTTCTACGCCGCCTGCACCGGGTGTGTCCCCTGCTACGGGACGAGGCCGGAACCGCAATGCGGCGAGTGTCTTGCTCTTGTCAGGCTTTAGCTGCGCCGTTAGCTTCAAGTACGGGGTACCCATAGGACGAAAAAGGCGTTAAAAACAAAAACGTGTCTGAGCTTATCTAATGATTCGTATAATACAAAACCCGGAGCGAGTTTTTTTGTTTAGCCTTTAAGTCCGTTATGGGTCGGACGTTGAAGCGGGGCGCAAAAGCGTTTTTGGTTCCTTTTGCGGCTTTGGGCAAAAGGAACGCAAGCAATCTGTGATTGCGCGCAGAAGAAAATAATTGAACACTTCGTTCCTGTGATTATTAATTCAACTACTGATTCGCATAAGTAAATATTCTTTTTTATTATGGATTGTATTTAGCTTCTTTCAATATTGTCCGGGCATCAGTTCTGATTATTTCTTCCAGTGATGCATTTTTCTTTTCAGCATATTTATTGACTATCTGCCAGCCTATCCATGCTCCGGTACGTCCCGGCGATTCTTGTGATATAATACCTGTATATGGCGCATCGTTGATCAATCGCGTAATAATCATATGATCGGTAGAGAAGAGGTAATTTCCTTTTACTAATTTTTGCCATACATTTTTCTCATTATTTGTACACCAAGCCAACTGCCGGGGGGTATAACCAATGATATCATTTGCACTTCGATCGGGAAGAAGTCGAGATAAAGCATATAGTATTTTACCTTCATATACCATGTATGCCAGCAGGGATTGTTCGCTGGTGTCTCCTTTTATAATATCGCTCATCAGCCATGCTTTGATATAATCCCTTACCAGATATTTGGATTGCATTTGCTGGCGCTCGAATGGTTCAAAAAAATCTGAATACTCCTGATAATTTTCTCCTAAATATTTATCGGTAGAAATAGATATCAAATTATTCAGAATAATAACATTTTCACGGAAGCCGGAAACATGCATGGCCAGTTCAGGTAGTGATTTTCCCGGAAAGTATTCAGCGACAAGAGTGTTTGCCGACGATAGTTCTTTTTCATAAGCTGATACGTCAGAGAATGTAGATAAAGCATCCTTATATATTTTATTCAACATATTATGTGAAAAATATTCACGTAACGATGTGAAAAATGTTGAAGGATCACTATTGTCCATTGCTATACGTCCAAAAGCCGGAAGTAATACCGGATATTTTTCTTTTAAGATTGTTTCTTTCGAAGCTTCGGGTTGTTTCAGATAATCATAAATATCTTTATCAAAACGTTTTATGGATATGGCTTTTTCCGGATTATAATCCTTTTTTGCGGTTGTACCGGAACATCCGATAAAAGATATAATGATGAATCCCAATGCACATACTATATTTCTCATTTGAGTTCTTTTTTATATTTCTATTTTTGCGAAGGTAGTTTATATTCTTTAATTTTGCTCTGCTTTTTTCAAGCATAAATTAAAAACGTATAAAGGAATACTTTTATTTTAAACAATATAAGTAGTTACCCGTTATAACTGCGATAAATTCCGATTTTGATGATAACAATACTAGGTATAGAATCTTCTTGTGACGATACAGCTGCCGCGGTCATCCAAGATGGAGTTCTTCTTTCAAATATAATTTCGAGCCAAAAGGTACACGAGAGCTATGGAGGCGTAGTTCCGGAACTAGCGTCACGGGCTCATCAACAAAATATAATTCCGGTTGTAGATAAGGCTTTGAAAAAAGCGAATGTAAATAAGGAAGACTTGACCGCTATAGCTTTTACCCGGGGGCCAGGCCTTATGGGATCGCTTCTTGTAGGAACTTCTTTTGCTAAAGGGTTATCTTCGGCTTTGAATATTCCGATGATAGATGTAAATCATTTGCATGCTCACGTGTTGGCTCACTTTATTAAAGAAAGTAAAGACGATAACAATCAGCCTCAATTTCCATTCTTATGTCTGCTTGTTTCAGGAGGTAATTCTCAGATAATATTGGTCAAATCATACGCTGACATGGAGATAATAGGTCAAACTATTGATGATGCGGCAGGGGAGGCTTTTGATAAATGTGCTAAAGTAATGGGGCTTGGCTATCCGGGAGGGCCGGTTGTCGACCGATTGGCTAAAGAGGGTAGTGCCGATAAATTTAAATTGAACAAACCCCATATGCCGGGCTATAACTATAGTTTCAGTGGATTGAAAACCTCTTTCTTGTATCTTCTGCGCGATGAGTTAAAGAAAGATCCTGAATTTATAGATAAAAATAAGGCGCACTTGTGTGCTTCTTTGCAAGCGACCATTATTGATGTGTTGATGGAACAACTGAGAAAAGCTGCGAAGGATCTGAATATAAAAGAAGTCGCTGTCGCAGGAGGTGTTTCGGCAAATTCGGGACTTCGTGCTGCATTTGAAGACCATGCCAAACGTTATGGTTGGAAAATACATATTCCCCCTTTTGGATATACGACTGATAATGCAGCTATGATAGCCATGACAGGTTATTTTAAGTATCAGGATAAAGTCTTTTGTACAATGGATGCTGCTCCTTTTTCGAGGGTAGTTATGTAACTTTGATATATAAAAAAGGTTGTAATTACTATTACAACCCTTTCTCTATGCCTTTTCTTCGGGTCTGTATCTGAGACCGTTTGCTTGCCTTTATATTATGGCTATGCTTGTTTTACTCTGCAAATATGCTGACAGTATCGAATACAAAACAGCAAAAAGATGATTTATATTTATAAGAGGAAGAGAGCCACCAAAGGTGCCTATTTCGTTCTGCCGAACAATCATCTATAAACTTTCTTATACATTGATTAAACTATTTTAAATAAACACAGTCTTATCAATACAAAATGTACGCAGATCCATCATTATGAAGAACATTTTTTTTATTCTCCTCCTGCTTGTTCCTGTCGCTTCTGTTTCCCAGACAAATACAGGGGATACATATTCAATAAAAGGAGTTATAATAGATTCTATCGATAATCAACCTGTTGAGATGGCTGTCGCCGGACTGTATACCGGTAATAAGCTGGTAAAAGGAGAAGCTGCAAATAAGTCGGGTGTTTTTATCATCCAAAATGTCCAGGCTGTACAATACAATTTGCAGGTAACAATGCTGGGCTATGATACCGTGCGCGTTGCTATTCCCAAAAGCCGGTTTAACAGGCAGCAACTGGTATTGGACACTATTTTCCTGAAAACGAATGATATCATGTTGTCCGATATAACCATCATAGCCGAGCCTCCCGAACTTGTAATAAAAGAAGATACGCTCGAATATAATGCGGCTGCTTTTAAAGTGGCCGAAGGAGCTGTCGTGGAAGACCTTATCAAAAGGCTGCCCGGCATGGAGGTCGATGCGGACGGGAATATAACAAAACCCGATGGAAAACAGGTTAGAAGGGTATTTGTAGACGGAAAGGAATTTTTCGGGAACGACCCTAAAATGGCAACCAAAAACCTCACGGCGGATATTGTGGATAAAGTACAAGTGATAGAAAAAAAGTCCGATATGGCCATATTAACCGGAATTGATGACGGGGAAGAAGAAACGATTATAAACCTTACGATTAAAAAGGGCATGAAGAAAGGCTGGATGGGCAACATTACATCCGGACTAGGCGCTTTGACGCGGGATAACAAGGATGATGACATGCGCTATACCGGAAACATGATGGTCAACCGCTTTCTGGAAAACGACCAGATTTCATTCATCGCCAATGCCAATAATATCAATAACCAGGGATCGTCGGACAGGGGGAACAATATCCGTTCGGGACGGGGACGAAGCGGAAGGAGCGGGATAACGAGCTCGAATACCTTCGGGGTGAACATAGCCAAAATAGTGAATG
Organism: Dysgonomonas reticulitermitis; assembly: GCF_054601275.1. Taxonomy (NCBI): domain Bacteria; kingdom Pseudomonadati; phylum Bacteroidota; class Bacteroidia; order Bacteroidales; family Dysgonomonadaceae; genus Dysgonomonas; species Dysgonomonas reticulitermitis. Next base: position 33,529 of record NZ_BAAHWU010000018.1, read on the forward strand.
ATAAGATCAAGTTCGGTGGCAACATAAGCTATAATTACAGCGACAGCTATGCCGAAAATGACAGGTTCAGGCAAAACCTGCTAAAAGACAGCGTATCTTACCAGAAAAGCCTGTCCACCGACCGCGATTACAGCAACAACCTTAATTTTGACGGGAAGCTGGAGTACCAGGTGGATTCGTCGACCATGATCGTATTCACGCCCAACCTGTCTTACAATTATTCGAAATCGCATTCCAATTCTTATCAAAAAACGTTGGCGGGAGACAAAGACTCTACGATGGTAAACGAAAGCAATTCGCAGGACAGGATGAAAACAGACGGCTTCAGTACGCGCTTACGCCTCGATGTGTCGAGGAAGCTTTCGGATAAAGGGAGGCGGATCAGCTTTGGCGCGACATACGGCCTTAATAAAAATTCCGGTTCGGGAACAAACAATTCAGTGAATACTTTCTACCTGTCTCCCGGCAGAAATACAAACAGGGATCAGTTGGTAGAATCGGATCAGGACAGGTATTCCTACGGCTTAACGCTGAATTATGTAGAACCGGTGTGGACTAACAATTTCCTTGACTTTTCTTATAATATAGAATTCAACAACACAAGCAACAAAAGGTATACGCTGGATTATGACGAGGATACCGAAGGCTATACCTACATAGACCCTGATTATAATAAAAGTTCGGAAACGAAAACCATAAACCAGAATATAAGGGCAAGTTTCAGGTCGGTCCGGCCTAAGTATACCTACAATATAGGATTGAGGATAGCGCCAACCCACACCACCAGCAAAAGCTATATAGAGGACTGGCATGCTGTGGGCCATGATTCCATTGTGAACCGGTTGCCGGGAAGGACAGCAACAAACATCGCTCCTCAACTCGACTTCACTTACCGTTTTGATAATACGCGGGAATTAAGGAAAAACCTTCGTTTCAGGTATAACGGCAGCACAACACAACCTTCCGTTACACAACTGGATCCCACATCGAATAATACGAACCCGCTGCATATCAGGAGCGGAAACCCTGATTTATTGCCAGCATTCAACCATAATATTTCCCTTGAGTACGATTTTAACAACAGGGAAAGCCAGAAAGTCTTTTCTGTAAGCCTCCGCCACCAGTTCACACAGAACCAGATAATCAACTATACGACCTATGAAGAGAATACAGGGGTGCAGTATTCAAGCCCGGTAAATGAGAACGGGACATGGAATACGAATGCGGTCATAAGTTTCGCGAAGCCTTTGAATAAGAATAAGCGGTTAAAGTTCAGCGCACGTGCAAACCTCGGTTACAACAACCAGATAGGCTATAATACCGTAAATAAACAGAGCGAGAGGAACATTTCTAAAACGATAAATGCCGCGCAAGAGCTCAATTTGAGCTATTCCAGCGATTTCTTCTACGGCCAGTTCAGGGGACGCGTCAATTATTCCAAGACGTCCAATACTGTAATTGTAAATCAGCAAGGTACGGAAACCTTTAATTTCGGACTGACTTACAATACGAATTTAACATTGCCTTACAGTTGGTCTGTCGCTTCGGATATAAATTACACAGCAAACAGGGGATTGTCTTCCGGTTACAACCTGAATGAAGTGATCTGGAACGCACAGGTAAGTAAGCAGTTCCTGAAACAAAACAGAGGGTCGCTCCGGTTCCAGATAAACGATATACTGCAACAACGCCTGAGTATCAGGCGGAATGTTACGGCTAATTATATGGAAGATGTAAAGAATAATGCGATGACAGGCTATTTTATGGCCTCGTTTGCATACCGGTTCAATAATATAGGAGGCAGGGGCAACAGGGGGCGTGACAGGCAGCAGAACAGTGAAAATCAGGATTTCGACGGTGGCAGTGATTACGGTAGCCGTGGAGGCAGGAATATGTTTTGATAAATATAATCCGGACGTAGCGTGAACCGCCTAAAAACAAAACAGCCATAAGTACTCAATAAAAAGAGCCGGATGAGAAATGCACGATGCACTTTTCATCCGGCCTTTTCTGGTTAGTCTACTTTTTTGTAAACATAATTTCAGCAATGCTGGCGTTCGCTCCGTTGTTGCTACCTGTTACGGCAGCGCGAATATATTTTCCTTTCACGTTATTCGGCAACAACAGAATCATCGCGTTGGGAGTCGTCGCATTCGGAAAATTCAGGACGCCTAATTCCTTCCAGTTTACCTTATCGTCGCTTATACTGAATGCCACAGTCTTAGTATCTTTATTATTGGCTCTTCTTGCCAGTTCTACAGAAATTATATCCTGTGATACTTGCATATCCAGCGTAATGAGATGCGGCAACGGAGGATTAATCACTCCGCCAGGCCCGGTTCTCCATGCCGAATGCCAATAAGTAGAAAGATTCCCATCAAGCAAAGCTGTCGCATACCCGCTTACGGCTCCTTCGCCTCCTTGTTCTTCGGTAGTCACTTCAAGCGTCCATCCCGTATGGGAAACGTCGGTATAATCCTTATGGTACGTCTGATCCCAGTCGGCCTTTGAAATGGTGTAATACGAAGGAAAAGAAAGAGTTTTAGGAAGCGATGCGATATTGTCTATTGCATTTGTTTCCGGCTTGAATAAAGAAGACATCGTAAATTCCGAACCGGGAACGAAATCATCTATCAGTGTGGAAGTTGCGTTACCTTCTACAAAAACCGTCTTCTTGGTTCCCTCTTTATTGGTATAAGACAGATTGACTCCTACGCAGCCTTCTTCCTGCAACCAACTGATTGTAGTCCCTGCTGGAGTAGCCAGAATCGAGGAGATGCCCTTCTGAGGCAAACGGGATTGGTATTCGGTGCCGTAAGATTCTCCGGAAACGGTCTGAACTAATGACTCTTTGCCCGAATCGCTCATTACTACGATTTTGAAAATATACTTATTTTCCGTAATATCTATTATTTTCGACATCCAACTACCCGGACGGTCTACGGCTACCTCTACAGGTTGCTGGCAACCGTTCCATGTAATTACACATTTACTGATCTTCGGATCGACATTCAGCTTCCATTTCAATTCCACACGATTAAATCCACCGTTGGCTTGTAAACTGTCGGCTCGGCCCACATAGGTTTCTTCCCCCATTTTGAGATACTTTTCGTGCGTTTCGTACAGGTCACCGCAGGCAACCATCGCCAAAGCCGCTATACAAAAAGTAACATATTTAAATATTGTTCTCATCGCCAAAATTATTTAATTAATTAATTATCTGCCCCCAGAAATCCATTTCGCCAATTTGTGCAATCATTCCTCCCGACCAGTTTTCAAGGAAGAGAATACGTATATAGCGGAACGCAGGAGCTTCAATCGGAACTTCATGCTCATCACCGTTCAATATATATTCCGTGTCTTCGTTGGTCACAACGCCACTATCGCCCGACGGCTTGCGACACCAGACATCCAATACTTCTGTCCATCCATTGAATGTAGGATACCACAAATTTTTATCGGCATCGTATCTACCGCTGACATTCGTATCGTACATTTCCGAAGTAAGTTCATTACAACCGTAGATAACATAATGTTTCAGGTTATTATGACTATAAATAAATGCAGCGGATTCTGTACGTTGATACATTTTAAACCGGCTTATTTTGGCTGTTTGCCCCATATCGAAAGTGATCGTCCGGTTCATTTCCGGAGTGGATGCGGCTCCGTTACCGTGGTAACAACTGTTGCTGACATGCCATTTATTATCCCAGATATTGCTGATCACCAGGGTTGAGTGAGACGGAGAATCGCCAGGCAACGCCGTTACCATCCTGAACTTGGATTTATCCAGTTGTTTTTCCTCTAACGGCAGGATATCCGTTTCCAAAAAATCCGAATAATTATCCCACCGGTCGCGAATTCGAAATCTGAATGTTATGGGTTCGGGATCATATCCGCGAATTGTTGCCAAGCCATTCTGTGCGTTTGAGTAAAAATTTTCTACGGAAACCCATTCGTCACCGTCTTTCCTGAATACTTCAATAATAATATTGTTTTCCATAACATTCTTCCACGATATCTTAGCACCGCCAAAACTGTCAACAACTTTCAAAGATTCGAATATCTGTTTCACGGGTGGAGTTAGAGGATGAATCGTCACCGTCACCGGTTCGGATTCATTATTGCTTTTATCCACGCTTTTCAGGATGACTTTAAATTCGCCTTCCGAGCCAAAACCTTCTACTTTAAGTTTATTTACATAAGGGGAGGCTTTTGTGGTACGCTCTACTCCATTGGTCATATACAAAGCCATCACACATAGCAGATCATCGTCTTTTGGAGCGGAGAAACTGATAATAGCTCCGCCGTCGATATTTTCTACCGAAATATTGGTTGGAGACGCAGGAGCGACACTGTCTGCCGGATCCAGTCCGAGTTTTTCGTCCTGACCGCACCCCGTCAAACAGAGTAGACTAAATAAAGCAACGACTAAACTTGCTTTTACGGTTAATTTATGATTTATTTTTCTCATCTTTTCAAACTATTAAAAATATGAATGTTTCATTTACCATCCCGGGTTTTGAACCAGATTCGGATTTTTCTGAATCGCATCAATCCTCAAAGGCCATAAATAGTCTTTGTATGTGTACTTAGGACGTTCAAATACGACCGCTACCCGATAGAATGTTGCGGCATCTTCGCCTCTTATATTCCAACCTCTGATTTGGCTGGGCAATTCAATTTTCCAACGGCGAAAATCCCAGAAACGCTGTCCTTCGCAAGCCAATTCGTTCAGACGCTCTGCACGAATAATTTCGCGCATACCTTCGCGGGTAGCAGGCTTGTTAGGATACTTGGAATATAAGCGCCAGGCTTCCACTACGTCCGGAATTCCGGCGCGTGTACGCACTTCGTCGATAGCGTCATATACTCTTTGATCCGGAGAAGCAAGCGTTTCATTCAGCGCTTCGGCATACATCAGGTACAAATCGGCCAAACGGATAATCGGAAAAGCATAACCATAAGGTACACTGCTGCTCGATGTGATACTTGTCTTGTAACTGCATACTTTTTTGTTTGTATATCCGGTAATCGAATAGTCTTCCGAACTTTGTACCCCGGAAACCTCCAACCGGCGAAAACGGTATTTTCCTAAAGTCGCCTGTGCATCGTTCGCCATACCGGAACCATACCACGTACCGCGGTCAAAAGCCAAAGTCGCGTAAAAGCGCGGTTCCCTGTTAAGATGAAGATTTGCCGTTTGCTGTCCGATTTCCAGATAATAGGAGTTATTCCCTTCATTCGTTATAGTCGCAGCCTCATAACGATTAGGGTAGTTAGCCGACCAGAACGCTCCGTCATCTTCAGAAATAGGCACGCCGTTTGAAGAATAAAACTGCTCGGCAACAGCTAAAGTAGGAGCCATCAACCCGCGCGCATAAATAGAAGTCGATATGGTAGTACGGGTCATTGCTACCGACTGAAGAGTACTTGTAGTACGGGTACTTCCCCAAATAATTTCTTTGTTCCATCTTTCGGTAACTGCCTCGCCTATATCCAAAATTTTACGTGTTGCGGCAGAAATAATAAGCGGATCACGAAAATAGTACATCATATGACCGGCTTCTATTGCCGTATTAATAGCGTCTAACGAAGCGTCGGCGGCCAATTTCCATTTATTTTCGTCATAACTTGCCGGAAAAAGGGCTTCACCTCTGTTATCCTTTATATCCGAATAGTCCGGATTACCATTAAACAATGGGCTTGCGGCCAACAATAAAAGCTGGGCTTTTACCGCTTTGGCTATCGGCTGGGTGATCCGCCCTAACTCTTCGCTTTCGTTCATGATAGACAAGGGAAGGTATTCCAGCGACTCGTCCAGCAAACCGGAGATATATTTCACTACATCGTCTACCGGATCGCGGTAACGGCGGACGTCTTCGGTCGTTTCATCCACTGAAATCTCGGTATCCATAATCGGAACAGGGCCATAAAGCCGGAACAGATAGAAATGATAATATGCTTTCAGGAACTTAACTTCGGATATCCACCTGTTGCGTTCATAATCATCTATATCTTTGGGCTTGTGAATATTGTTTAAAAATATATTACAATCGCGGATTGCAATCCACAAATTGGAGGACGCGTTCCGGCCATCCCAGAAATTTTGATAAGGATCGTTGCTATTTTGGGCGCCACGACCGATTTCCCATGAACGGAGAGTGCCTATCCTACCGTCGATGAAACCGGTACCCTTAGGTATTACCCAGTGCTCGTCGCCGGCCAGAAAACCTACCGCATCCCCGGGATTGCAAAAGTGTGGCAAATAACTGTAACAGGTAATCAGAAACTTATAGGAATTGATCCGGTTGCTAAAGGCGTTATCGATGGAAGGGGTGCCTTCCGGTACAATATCCAGATAATCGCTGCAAGATGTATTCGACAGTATCACAGCTATTATAAATGATATGGATAAGAATATTTTCTTCATAATTAAATTTTTAAAATGAAAGTTCAAGACCTATATTAAACACCCGCTGAACAGGATAACCCAAACCATTACTTCCCATTTCGGTATCCCAGAACTTGAAACGGGAGAGAGTAAATAGATTGGTAGCATTCAGATAGACGCGTAAATTCTGCATTCTGATTTTCCGCAGCATTGCTTGAGGTAATTTATAACCGATTTCAGCCGATTTCATACGCAGGAACGTACCGTCGCGCAACCACCATGTACTGGTTTGATTATTGTTACCAACGCTGGTAGCGGATAACCGTGGCCAAAGGGCGTACACATTCTGGTTTTCTTCGCTCCAGTGATTGTCGGCGATAAACTGGAACAAGGCGTTATTCCCCTTTTTACCTCCAAATTCATCCGCGCTGGGCTGAACAAAAGGCGAAATAAGCGATGGATTTATGAAGAAAGAAGAACGAGCCGATCCCTGGAAAAAGCAGTTGAAATCAAAAGCCTTATAACCTAAAGACAGCCCAAAGCCATAAATAATCTCCGGCTTTGTCGGATGTCCGATGGGAACCCTGTCCCTGCTGTCTATGATTCCGTCTTTGTTGATATCCTTGTACTTGATATCCCCGGCCATGTATTCGCCGAATTGCTGTGCAGGCGAATTTTTCATATCTTCTTCATCGACAAATAAACGCTCGGCGATCAATCCCCAAGGCTGGTTGATTTTAGAACCGATACGGCTCAACCATGGCGTTTCGGAATAGTCCGGCTCTTCGTATTTGGAATATTCGCTGGTCGCATAAGTAAAATTACCCCGTAGCATTACCCACCAATCCTTGTTTATAATATGGGAGTAATCGGCTGACAAGTCGATGCCGCGACCTTTGGCTTCGCCGATATTGGCCCTTGGCGTAGCTTGCAGGCCTATAATTGTCGGGATATCGGCACGTTCCTGTAGGATATTGGTACGCCTTTCAGTAAAATATTCGGCCTGAATTTCCAGATCCTTAAACATTTTCATCTCGATGCCCAGATTCAACTTATGGGATATTTCCCAGCCAATCTTGCTGTTGGCATACCGGGAAATAGAAATTCCGTTGTATCCGTAATTGAAGTCCGTACCAAAATAATATCCGCGATTGGAATTACTCATATTTACTTCCGACAGGTAGAAAAAGCGTTCGTCCGCGATATTGTCGTTCCCTACCAACCCGTAAGAACCTTTTAGTTTTAGTGTGTTGATTATCCGCGAAATAGGCTTGTTTTCCCAGAAGCTTTCTTTGGAAACAATCCATCCGAATCCTCCGGAAGGGAAGAATCCCCAGCGATTGTCCCTGTCGAACCGTTCGGAACCGTTATAACCAAAGTTGAACTCCGTATAATAGCGGTCAAACAAACCGTAAGTGAACCGGCCGGCCAAACCCAGGTTACGCGAAGGCAAGGATTTTTGCAGAGTGGTTTCATTTGCGCTTTTAGCTTCCCGCGCAGTCCACACTAACATACCGCTTACACTGTGCTTCTCATCAAAAGTTTGGTCATAAGAAGCCGAAGTTTCCATATAGATAGAACTGCTTACTTTTTTCTGTCCCTGGCTATAATTCAAATAATCCGTCCCTGTATCCGGATTCAAATCACCCAATATATAAACATCATTATACTTATCATACGTTCCTACAGAATAGTAGAAAGGATTATACGCCCGGGTCAAGTCATAATAAGAATTACGGGTGGTATTAGCCAGCAGGCGGGCTTTCAATCCTTTGGTAATAAAATTCAGATTTTGTTTCAGTTCCAACTGGGAAATGATCACGGTTTCTTCAGATTCCTTGTATCCCCGCAACATTTCGGCGTATGGGTTCATGTATTCTCCTCCTATTCCGTAATTACCGAACAATACATGGTTTGCATATTTGTGGCCTTCGTCGGGACTGAAAAACGCAGGGAATAATACAGGATTCGCCTTAATGGCTTTGGTGTACATGTCCGCACCGCCGGATAACGGGCCCTGGTAGCTGTCGAACGTACCATTAACACGAACTGCCAATTCGGTTGTTTTGGTCAGATCGATGTTTACATTCGAACGCACTGTATATTTATTCAACTGAATGTTGTTGTTAAAGTTATTAACCGGATCGACTTTCAGGATACCATTATCCTTGGCGTATGACAATGCAATATAATAACGGGCGATACGTCCGCCCCCGCTGATATTCATATTGCCTCTCTGGTTAGTAGTATAATCTTTGAAAAGCATGGATTTCCAGTCGACCGTCGGATAAACGTAAGGATTCAATCCCTGTTCGCGGGCGGCTATCTGGCTATCCAAGTACGGCAATTGCGCCAATGGATTTCGTGTTCTCACAGCCTCATTGTGGAGCTTCATAAATGTGATGGGATCCGCTATATCTACATTCTTAGTCGGCGAAGAAAATGAATTTTCCAACCTGAACGATAATTTCATAGCGCCTTCCTTACCTTCTTTTGTAGTAACCAGGATTACACCGTTAGCTCCTCGCGCGCCATAAAGCGCGGTAGCGGTAGCGTCTTTCAGCACCGAAAAACTGGCGATATCGTCAACGTTCAAACGCGATAAGTCTGTCGACGTCAATTCTACATTATCGATCAGAATCAAAGGATCGGCTTTTCCGGTTCCGAATGTTGTAACGCCACGAATGAAAAATTCGGCATTATCCTGCCCCGGTTCACCGCTTCTTTGATAAGCAATCACACCAGCCAGCTTTCCGGCAAAACCGGTCGTCAGATTACTGCTGGTTGTCTTCAATTCCGAGGGCTTGATAGTAGTAACGGAACCTAAAACGGATTCTTTCTTTTGTTTTGCGAAAGCTACTACGGTCACATCGTCAAGGGAAATACTGCTTTCTTTCAGGTTTATTACACGAAAAACATTTAAGTTGCTCGGATTGAAAGGAATCGTTTTCTTTTCATATCCGATGAACGATACCTCTATGTTTTGCGTATTGGCGGGCACGCTTAATGAAAAATTTCCTTCTATATCGGTAGACGTTCCAATTGTCGTACCTGGTATTGAAACGCTGGCGCCAATAATAGGCTCGTTATTATCGTCGAGCACGGTTCCTTTAATGGTATAGGTTTGTTTACTTGTTTGTTTCTGCTGTGACGTATTTTCCTGCGCAGAAAGATGGGACACAGACAAGAAACCTAAAAATAAGCAAATACCTAATATTCGAAACGTTTTTTTATGGATTTGTTCTATTTTAGTCATAAAGAAAAATTAAATAATTTCTGCCGGGAAAATCTCCCGTTTTGAAATTGCAGGTTAATTTATTTACAAAGCTTACTCATCTTAAAAAAAAGGCATGTCCTTTTTCAAGAAAGAAAATAATTACATAAATTCAGAAGGTTACAGGTACTTGATAAAGTAAGACAGAGAGAAATTTTCAAGTATCCGCTTATTCAGATTCAAAGTTATTTTTACATAATTGCAAGAGTGGTGTTTTGTTTTCATTTTTTCATTGGAATTGATTTAGGTTAATAATATTTATAGCTCAAATTTTCCTACTTTTGTAAGTTTTACTATATCGGGTATAATAAGAAACCTCTGCTTATCCAGTTGTGGATAAGCAGAGGTTTCTTATTATACTAACGATATGTGGTGTTACTCTCTCTCTCTCTCTCTCTCTCTCTCTCTCTCTCTCTCTCTCTCTCTCTCTAACAAAAGACAGCTAACTTCCAACTTTTCAGAGGAAAAAAATCGTTGTGATTTGGTATATTTTTGCCCAAACTGTTTCATTAGATTAAAATTATTAAAATAATTTAGCTTTATGCAAATATTATATTAATTTTTCTAAAATAATAACACAAAATCGACAAGTGTATATCACAAAACCGATAAAAGCATATTTCCGGCTTGTCTTAAAGCCTATCTTGAACATGGAATCAATCTGAGAGACGGTGCTTTCGATTTTATGAAAGAATAATATAAAAAAAACTGAGACTTAGTTGCGTTTTGCTCTGAGTCTCAGTTTTTTATTGATTCAGGTTAATTCTTAGATTCTATTACTTCAAAAGAACCTGTAAGACGGATATCCTGTGATGAACTACCTACCATTACTGAGAATGTTCCCGGTTCGACGACAAATTGATTCTGTTTGTTCCATAAACCTAAATCTTGCGGTGTAAGGGTAAAGCTGATTTCTTTTACTTCACCTTGTTTAAGAGAAATCCGGTCGAATCCGCGAAGTACCTTTTCATAAGTAGTTACCGAACTGTAATCATCTCTGATGTATAACTGCACAATCTCATCTCCTTGTTTCTGTCCTATGTTTTTTATTTTGAATGAAATATCAATATTTTGTTGTGTGCCGATTTCAGGTTTACTGATTTTTAAACCGGAATATTCAAATGTAGTATAGCTTAGTCCGTATCCGAATGGAAACAGCGCGCCATCGACACGTACTCTTCCCTTTGAATCTGCACCCGGTTTGAACGGGAATGCATATGGAATCTGCCCTACCGATTTAGGAAATGTTACGGCTAGTTTACCTCCGGGATTGTAATCGCCGAAAAGGACTTGTGATACGGCATTGCCCATAAATTCGCCGGGAAACCATCCATGAACTATCGCCGGGATATACTTTGTCGCCCAGTTAATAGTCGCAGCACGTCCATCGATAAGTAATAACACAACCGGCTTTCCTGTGGCATATACAGCCTGTAAAAGTGCCTCTTGTCTGCCAGGTAAATTGAGTTGAGAACGTGAAAATTCCTCTCTCACTGTTTTTTCATTTCCTCCAAGTACGACGATAGCCACATCTGCACTTTTAGCCAATGCGACAGCTTCTTCTATCATACTCTGTTCTTCTGTATCCAGAGGTACACTGTAAAGTTCGCTGTCGGGAAAATTCCCATCTATAATGTTGCAGCCTTTGGCATATGTCACATTTGCCTTAGGCAGATATTCTTTTATTCCCTGATATACACTCTTTATCGGTGCATTAGCGGGACCATATCTGCAAATAAGCTCTTTTACTTCGTCAGCATTTGGTCCGATAACAGCAATATTTTTCAGGTACTTAGATAATGGAAGAATGCCATTGTCATTTTTTAGCAAAACAATAGATTCCAAAGCAGCTTGTAGAGATAATGCCTGATGTTCTTTACTATGCACTATATTATTCACTGTCTTTGTATTTCCTTTGTACGGGTTATCAAATAAGCCTAACAGGAATTTTACTTTTAGTACCTCCTTAACTCTTTTATTTATAGTTTCCATAGATACTAATCCTTCCGCGATAGCTTGTCTGAGTGGTAAAATAAAATCTTGAGGAGGAGTAAAGTGCGTCCTGATATTCATACCCGCAGATATAGCTAACGCCGCAGCCTCTTTTTGATTTTTTACAACATGGTGTTTACTATGAAGAAATTCTACTGCTTCGCTATCAGATACGACATACCCTTTAAATCCCCATTCTTGACGCAGTATTTCTGTCAGGAAGTGATAACTACCTGTTATCGGCTCTCCGTCATAATCGTTATATGAACTCATCACGCCTAGAGCTCCGGCTTCAACAAAAGCTTTCCGGAAAGGTTCGAGAAATAAAGTCCGCATTTCTCGTGGAGCCACGTGTGGATCGGTACGGGTACCTTCATCCCTCCCGCCTACAGGGACACTATATATAGCAAAATGCTTTGGTGTTGCTACCAATCCGTTCGACTGCAACCCTTCTATCATTTGTTTACCTAATGTTCCGGTCAAATAAGGATCTTCGCTGTAACATTCAACAACACGTCCCCAGCGGGGATCTCGTGAAATATCGAGGATAGGGGAATATATATTTGTATATCCTAATGCTATCGCTTCTTTTGCTGTTACATCGGCTATCTGCCGGATCAAACGGGGATTCCACGTTGCCCCTTGCCCACACTGCGCAGGGAACATTGTCGCACGATTATGACATAGACCTCTTATACCTTCATTGGTATAATCTACCGGAATTCCCAATCGGGTTTCTTCTACAAACCAACGTTGTATGGCCTGTCTGTTTTCTATACTTTTTTCGTAAGGAAAAGATATTTGCGAACCAAATTTACCTAATCCGTTCGCTTGTTCATCGATGTTTCCTATCCCATCTTTCCAGACCTCGTTTTTCCATTCCGGGGTAGGGGATATATCTTTCAATACTCTACCCGAACCGTAAAGTGTAGCTAACTGACATGTTTTCTCATCCAATGTCATTTGAGAAAGCAAATCTTCTACTCTTCTGTCAATATTGGCTGCCGGATCTTCGTAGATATCTTTTTTTCCGTCCTTGTTGAAATCTATCCATCCGTTTTTATAAATGGGTTGAGATTCTTGTGCCTGTGTAAATAATGATATGCCGCAACATATAATTAGGGATAGTAATGTCTTTTTTCTGTTTATCATAGTTTAATCTTATTTGTATATCTATTAGAGTTTATATTTAATAAAAGATTATTCTATTTATTTACAGGTGTTTATACATAGTTGATTTTTTAACCACAGAGTTGCACCGAGTTAAATATCACGGAGTTACACCGTGAACCATAACTCCGTAAACTCTGTGGTTAATTGTTTGTTTATGAAATCCATAAATCTTTATTCTATATAATATCTATTATAGTTCTATTGCTCAAATATATAACTTTATTTGGTATATTCAGCCTCCTTCTTTACTTTTTCCTCAGGGCAACCGTATCAAAATTTTGACCCCTACCGGAATAAACAGTCATCAGTGAACAGTAAACAACTGGCTACTAACTACTCCCTAAAAAACATATCCCTTAAGGCTTATTTATAAGCTCCTTTTCTTATATTTTCAGGGGTTGATTTATTTGCTTTCAATAGCTTCAATCCTTCTAAAATAGTCTTATCGTCGCGTTGAAACAACGGATAGAAACCATCGTCTCCAAAGAAATTTTTAACTATCAATGCTTCTATCTGGTTCTGCATTAACTTTCTAGCTTCCTCTATCAAATATGGTTGGCGACGGATACCTTTAGAATAGACATATTCTACAAAATTATCAACAAGGGGTTGATTCGCAAGAAATTTTGCCATTTCCTGCCATGTTTTGATGCTACTTAATCTAGCTCTGTTATTCTCCGTAAACACATAAGCATACTCCCTCAATAGTCCTTTATTAGCAACCCTTATATAATAGGAATTTACTCCGGCAGTATCACGTGGCACAAAAATATCAGACAAAATTCCATCATTACCATACACAGGGCGTCCTCCCAGTGTGTGAAACAATGGCAGATTATCGAACTTTATACTGTCTTTATTATCAAACTCGCCCCGATTATAACGATTATACAAATCCAAATTATAGTCATCACGATTTCCTCTTTCATAAGCTTTCTGTATATTTCTTCCCGAAGCAGTATAATATCTCGCTATCGTAAGACGTAACTCCGAGCCATCTTTAAATCTGTAGGGCGCTTGCACCAAACCTTTTCCGAAAGAACGACGCCCGACAATCAGCCCTCTGTCATTATCTTGAATGGCTCCTGCAAATATCTCGCTGGAAGAGGCGCTACCTTCATCTACCAAAACTACCAGTTGATTGGTTTTACATGTTCCGGTATTATCAGCAAAAAAATTCTCCCGTGGAGATGTCCGCCCTTCGGTATATACTATAAGGTCTCCATTCGACAAAAATTCATTCGTCATCCTCAAGGCTGCTTCCAGATATCCTCCACTATTCTGCTGAAGGTCTACAATAAAAGAGGTACAACCCTGGCTCTTTAGTTTAGCTATAGCTGCAATGAACTCATTGAATGTATTTCCTCCAAATTTGCTTATTTTTATATATCCATTCTTATCATCCAGCATATATGCTACATCCACGCTTTTTACAGGTACATCAGCTCTTGTAACAACGAAAGGAATCAGTCCTTTCTGTCCTTTTCTTCTTACATCCAATTTGATTTTAGTACCCTTCGGTCCCTTCAGCGTACTGAGAATCTTATTTTCATTCAATTGCTTTCCTGAGAACAATGTATCATTTACAGATACGATTCTATCGCCAGCCTGAATACCAACAGCTTCGGAAGGTCCTCCCGGCACGGCATTTACGACAGTTAATGTATCGTTCAATATAAGAAATTCGACACCGATCCCGCTAAAGTGGCCATCAAGCTCACCTCCGCGTTGTTCCACTACTTTCGCCGGTATATAATCGGAATGGGGATCAAGCCCCATCAATACTGAAGGAATGGCCTCTTCTACCATATCATCTATATTCACCGTATCCACATACGCCTTGCTGACATAATCGAATATCAGATCCAGTTTATTCTTCCCTCCGAACCAACCATGCGTATTGTTAAATATAGAAAACGCATTTCCTATAAAAATACCCACAGCAATACTTACCGCTATGCATAACGGCAACCATATGTATATTTTTTTATTCCCAGATGGTTTGTTTTCCTTGTGCGCTTCTCTGATTGTGTCTTGCGCTTTTTGAATCTCCTTCTCGTCTTCCATCTATTGCTCCGATTCTTCTGTGTTTGTAATTATATCTATATATACAACTTCTACTCCTGCCCTTTCCAGCAATGAAGCTCCGTCTGTACGTCTATATTTTTGAGTATAAACAACTCTTTTTATTCCGGCCTGTATAATAAGCTTGGCACATTCTATGCACGGAGATGTTGTTACATACATTGTAGCTCCCATACTACTGTTGTGAGAACAAGCAACTTTTGTTATAGCATTAGCTTCGGCATGCAGAACATATGGTTTTGTCTCATTATTTTCATCTTCACAGACATTTTCAAATCCTGACGGAGTTCCGTTATAGCCATCCGATATGATCATCTTATCTTTTACAATAAGAGCTCCGACCTTTCTACGTTTACAGTACGAATTTTCCGCCCAAATGGTCGCCATACGCATATAACGCTCGTCCAACAACCTTTGTTTTTCGACCTCCATTTTTTCCCTTTATTTTTCGTCCACAAAGATAATGAAAAGTTCACGAATCAAACTATTTACTTCATTTTTATATACTCCTATTGGGATAAAGAAATATTGGTGTAAATTTGCAGTCAATATACGATAATAGGATTTATAAAAATATGGAAAACTATAAATTTAAAGCACACCCTTGGCATGGTATAAAAGCCGGAGACAAAGCTCCTGAGTTAGTAAACTGTTTCATCGAAATTGTACCGACAGATACAGTTAAATATGAAGTGGACAAGGAAACCGGCTATCTGAGCATAGACAGGCCTCAAAAATACTCTAATATAATTCCCGCCCTTTATGGATTTATACCACAAACATATAGTGGCGACAGGGTGGCTGAACTCACAAATCTTGAGTTGGGCAGAACAGACATAGAAGGGGACAATGACCCTGTGGATATCTGTGTTCTTACCGAAAAGGATATTACCCACGGAGATATAATTGTAAAAGCCCGCCCTATCGGAGGATTCCGTCTTCTGGATCATAACAAGGCTGATGACAAACTCATCGCAGTACTGGAAAACGATGCTATATACAGTACTTTCAATAGTATTAACGATGTTCCGGCTACCGTAATTGACAGGCTGAAACATTACTTCACTACATATAAGGATATACCGGGAGATAAATTTCCACGCTGTATACTTACCGAGATATACGATGTAGCTACTGCGCATGAGATCATACGCAGGTCTATTGAAGACTATCAGATATATATGGATGGTAAATAAAAAGAGGCTCCATGCGATGTTATTTCTCTCATTTGTATTGATACTGGTAATAAGCTCCGGTTTTCTATATGCATATATAGAGGCCCGAAATATCAAGTTAAAAGAAATGACTTTTTCGAGCAATAATATACCGGATGCTTTCAATGGTAAAAAGATCGTCTTTATTTCAGATATACATGCAGGAAAATATTTTGCAGGAGAGGATGTGGCCGAACTCGTAAGAAGAATAAACGAAAGAAATCCGGATATTATTCTGCTTGGGGGAGACAATACTGTTAAAGACACAGCTTATTCTGCCCCCTTTTTTAAAGAAATAACCAAGCTAAAAAGTAAGTATGGAGTATTTTCTGTATTAGGGAATCACGACTATTGGGAAGATCCGCAACTTATACAAGAAGGATTGATTAATTGTGGGTTCAATATTTGCGACAACCAATCATATTGGATAAAAGAAGGGAATGATAGTATAAAAATAGGTGGTGTAGGAGAATTCTGGGAAGATATTCAAATCATCGAAAATACTACGAAGGATGTGAAACAAAATGATTTTTGCATCCTTCTATCGCACAATCCTGATTATATGGAAATACTCGATACCAACAAGATAGACCTTATGCTATCGGGGCATACGCATGGTGGGCAGGTAACTCTCTTCGGATTCTATGCACCTGTCATGCCAAGTACATGGCATCCGGAATATTTGCAAACCGGACAAAAATACCGCTACGGATGGAAAGAAAAAAATGGCACAAAACTTTATGTAACGACAGGGATCGGTATGGGTAAGTTTCCTTTTCGTTTTTTTGCCCAACCTGAGATAGTCGAGATTACATTGAAAAAAGAATAATATGAATCAGTAGTAAGTAGTAAGTAGTGTACTGGAAATAATTGAATTTTTAAATTTTTAAATTTTTAAATCTTGAATTATCTTTCTCGACAAGTTTCAATCACATTTATCAATCGATTCAACGACTCCATCTCGTAACGGACATTATTCCGCATATTATTAATATCCAATTTATTAACCACCCTTTGCGTCTGTCCGTAACGCTTCGTATACGATTTTCCGACAAGCCTGTAAATACTGTCCAAATCCTTTGCCGGATGCACTCTCTCCTCAGCATTAATAGTATACGGGTCGAATCCAAGTCGTTCCCTGATAAAACGGCCTGTCAGACGTTTATCTATTTTTACGTAATGATTTGTTTCTCCGAGAAACCAAGCTTCTATTTCATGAACTGCTATAATAATATCAAAATACTGCGATTCGCTTTTTAACTTGTGAGGCATAAAGCGTAGACCTTTTTCTAATTTTTTCAGTTCTTCAATAGGTATAGGATATAAATCGCGAAGGCCTATAATCATCTCATATCCCCTGCTACGCAGATTCACAATATTTTCTATTATCTCAGATTTAACCCTGTTATCTGCTCCACAATCGAAGATCAATATTTCATACTTCGGATTGCGGGAGAATGAAGAGTTTCGTACAATCTCCTGTTTAGGGATATTTACCCCCCCACGAAACTGTTTCTGTATAATATTTATTTGCTGTGTTCCGAGGATCTCCTTTATCAAGCGATTCACAAAGATCTGCTCAGTCTGTCCTTCAACAAAGAAAGCAATTCGTCGTCTCATCAATTATTCTCATCATTAATGATCCCAAAACCCTCTTTATAAAAATCGGTAGCGAGAAAATCGAAGTTATTTAATCCGGTATATTTAAAATCGTCAAATATCTCTTTCGAATTTTGATAGTCATAAAATATAGATCTACTACGATCGCGGCTTATTACCGACCAATATTTTAACGATATCTGATTCATTACATGTCTATCATTAGAGGTCATAAAGAATTGCATATTTGAATTATTTATTTTCTTTATAACCATATCTATTATCATCTGGGATCTATCAAAATCAAGCCCTTCACCCATATCATCGATAAGCATACATAGCGATAAGTTGCTCATACGGGCGTAACAAAGCATAATAAATAAGGATAAAGCACGAAACATCCCTTGCGACATATCGCGTTGATATACAGCATATTCTCCATTCTCTTCTATAAAAAGACTATAACCTTCGGCTGTCTCCCGAATATCAATATCTGAAATAGAGTATCCAAGCTCGTTCATACCTGCTTTTATTTCCGAAGTAAAACCTTCTCCAAATAGTTTCCTGCCTTTAAAGAAAGTATGCACAGGCTCTATATCCTGAGGGTCTTCTGTGGCCTGAGTATAGTCTTTAACCAGTTGGTTTTTCTCCACCTGGCTTGCAAACATATGATTTCTGAGAGATCGCCCCCACAAAACAAGATCCGGATAGTAAACGTTACCTTCAGTGTCGGACAAGGCTATTGCCAGCTCATTATCTCCAACTTCAGATAAGACTTTTTGTTTCTCCGCATCTATAAAAATCTTCTTATTCCTGTCCAGTATAACCTTATCATTATATGACAAAATCTCTTCTGTTACTATCTTATCCTTAAATGCGAATATATATTTATAGGAATAATTCTCATTTTTAAATATGAGTTCGTAGTACCCCGAGGGGCTGATTGCCTGCTTAAGATTAATTCTGCCGGCAAGAAGGTTGGCTATCTCCCGGATAACGTTCAAGGTGCGGCTTTTGCCCGAAGCATTTTTTCCTACCAGAAGATTCATGTTTCCAAAATAGGCATAATCATCATCTCGCCCGATAATACTCCATTCTCTGGGCTCGCCGGTATACCGCGTATATTTCAATGCACTTAATATCATATCTGCTTTAGAAAAGATAATTTACACCAAATATACAGCTTTTATAAATCAGTTGAATATTAATAAATACTTTTTTTGGAGTGTTTTGCCGAAGTACAAAAACGAGAAATAGGGTGTGTCAAAAGATAAAACTCCCGTCATTGCGAGGGCGAACCCAATTTTTTGGGCACAATGTGTATATGACCTTTTGACACACCCTATTTCATATTATAGTTTATAATAACTTAGAATATTATTTATTTTCGACTTTTAGGAGGTTTACCCGCTTTGGGCTTCGGTTTGTTCGCTGCTACTTTTTGCTTTCCAACTCTCAATCCGCTAGCTGGTTTTCCTTTTGTTTTCGGTTTACTTTTTTTAGCTGGATTTTCCGTTGTATCCGGAGTTTGCTTTGGTTTATCTGTTTTCTTTGTCGATTTTGAAATACTGTTGGCCTTACGGTAATCTTTTTTCAGATCCGATTTTTCAAGAGCTTTATTAAAACTTTTATTACTATTTGAAGGTTTTTTGGATTGTGCTGTCTTTTCCGAATCTTCAAGCATATCAAATAAGCCTTCCAGTTCCGGATCTGTAAGGTTCCTCCAGTTTCCTTGTCCGAGATTGCCCAGTTTAATATTCATTATCTGTATACGTTCCAGTTTTAATACTTCGTAATTGAAATATTCACACATGCGTCTGATCTGCCTGTTCAAACCCTGAATAAGCGATATTTGAAACATATAAGGGTTAATTTCCACAATCTCGCACTTGCGAGTGACCCTGTCCAAGATAGGAACACCCTGCGCCATACGAGTCAGAAACTCTTTTGTAATGGGCTTATTTACCTTTACTAAATAATCTTTTTTGTGGTTGTTTCCGGCTCTTAATATTTTATTTACAATATCACCGTCATTGGTCAACAGAATTAATCCTTGAGAATCTTTATCCAAACGTCCGATGGGAAATATACGTTGTTCATGCCTGATAAAATTGATAATGTTATCTTTTTCCAGAGTATCAGTCGTACTTACAATGCCTACGGGCTTGTTGAAAGCAATATATACAGGTTCAATATCATTTATTATAAGCTCTCCGTTTACTTTTACTTTTTGTCCGGGAAGAACCCGCATTCCTACTGAAGCCCGTCTTCCATTGACGGTCACTTTCCCTTCTTCTATAAACCGGTCAGCGTCGCGGCGGGAACAAAATCCTGAATTGCTGATATATTTGTTTAATCGGTATTCCATTTATTCATTTTATTTAAAGATACAAAGATCATAATTTTTTGAGTATTTTATTCGTGTTACTTCATTAATATTCATATTCTTTTGTTGCGACAGTATTAGATCATCTCTTTTGTTCTGATATATTGCCGGTGGACACAACGATTATATTACTTGAAGTGATAGCGTTAATAATGTTGTATGTCTTGTAAAAAACTGATACCTTTGAGTTAAAATATTTAATTAATCCTATGAAATATAAATCGATTATGGCATTAGTTTGTGGTGCGACTATGATGGCCTGTAATTCGGCAGACAAGAAGGCCGATGCGGAGAAAGATGCACCTGTAATTGGGAAGACAACGATCAAGGTTGAAAATGGTATAATGACTCCGGAAGCTCTTTATAGCTTTGGGCGTTTGTCCGACATTCAGGTTTCACCTGATAAGTCTAAAATTTTATATGGTGTGACGTATGTCAGCATAGAGCAGAATAAGACAAATCGAGAATTATTTACCATGAATGTAGATGGCTCGGATAAAAAACAAATAACACAGACGGCCAAAAGCGAGAATAACGCTGTGTGGATAAAAGGCGGTTCTAAGATTGCATTTTTGAGTAGCGAAAGTGGTTCGTCTCAGATATGGGAAATGAATCCGGATGGAACAAACCGTAAACAAATAAGTGAAATAGAGGGCGATATAAATGGTTTTACTTATTCTCCGGATGAGAAAAAGATCATGTATATAAAGAATGTAAAATTCGGAGAACGTACAGTAGACCGTTACAAAGACCTGCCAAAAGCCTCGGGACGTATTATCGATGATCTAATGTACAAACATTGGTCTGAATGGATTGAAGAAATACCTCATACATTTGTTGCTGACTGTAATGGTGAGAAAATGTCAGAAGGCGTTGATATTTTGGGTGGAGAGCCATTTGAATGTCCTATGCTTCCATTTGGTGGTACGGAACAACTGGCATGGAGCCCCGACAGTAAATCAATTGCATATACGTGTCGTAAAAAGAAAGGAATAGAATATGCATTATCTACCAATTCTGATATTTACCTCTATAATATAGATAGCAAAGAGACTACAAACCTGACTGAAGGTATGATGGGATATGATACGAATCCTGTTTTCTCTCCTGATGGCAAGTCTATTGCATGGCAAAGTATGGAGCGCGACGGATACGAGGCTGATAAGAACAGAATGTTTGTTATGAATCTGGCTACTAATGAGAAAACATATGTAACCGGCGATTTCGATTATAATACAGATTATTTGGCATGGAATGACAATCAGACTATTTATTTCATAGCTTGTGTAGAGGCTAAAACTCATCTTTTTAAAGCTAATGTTGATACAAAGGAAATTAGCCCGATTACAAAAGGAGAATATGATTATGAAGCGTTTGGCATTGCTGATGGTAAATTAATAGCTTTGCGTCATTCTTTATCTAAACCGAATGAGATATATTCGGTAAACCTTGCTGATGGCGAAGCTACGGAACTCAGCTTTGAGAACAAAGATATTCTGGATCAGATTACAATGGGTAAAGTAGAAGAACGTTGGATACCGACTACGGATGGAAAACAAATGCTTACATGGGTGGTATATCCACCGAATTTCGATCCGAATAAAAAATATCCGGCGCTGCTTTATTGTCAGGGAGGTCCGCAAAGTACAGTAAGCCAGTTCTGGTCATACCGTTGGAATCTTCAAATAATGGCAGCAAACGGATACATTATCGTTGCCCCTAACCGTAGAGGATTACCGGGCTTCGGTCAGGAATGGCTCGAACAGATCAGTGGCGATTATGGTGG
The DNA here is from genome assembly GCF_054601275.1 of Dysgonomonas reticulitermitis. NCBI lineage: Bacteria > Pseudomonadati > Bacteroidota > Bacteroidia > Bacteroidales > Dysgonomonadaceae > Dysgonomonas > Dysgonomonas reticulitermitis. The sequence continues at coordinate 55,432 of NZ_BAAHWU010000018.1, forward strand.
TCAAAATATGAAAGATTATTTATCGGCTATCGATGCTATAGCTAAAGAACCTTTTGTAAATGCTGATAAGTTGGGATGTACAGGTGCCAGCTATGGCGGATTCTCCGTTTATTGGCTGGCCGGTAATCACAACAAGCGCTTCAAGGCTTTCTTTGCTCATGCCGGCATTTTTAATTTCGAGGCTCAATATTTGGAAACAGAAGAAATGTGGTTTGCAAATTGGGATTTAGGTGGCTCATATTGGGACAGGAATAATTCTATAGCTCAACGTTCGTTTGCCAACTCTCCCCATAAGTTTGTAGATAAATGGGATACTCCTGTAATGATCAGCCATGGAGAGTTGGATTACCGTATTTTGGCATCACAGGGAATGATGGCTTTCAATGCTGCCAAATTGAGAGGTATTCCTGCACGGATGCTCATTTACCCGAACGAAAACCATTGGATAGCACAACCGCAGAATGGTGTATTATTCCAAAGGGAGTTTTTCCGTTGGTTTGATGAATATTTGAAGTAAAATAAATAATAAAAAAGTGCTGAAGAGGGTGTGTCAAAAGGTCTTTTGGCACATCCTCTATAATTATAGAGGTAATAAAAGGGATTAAAAAAACATCTTAGAATAAAAATTTCATTCCATATAGCTCTAGCAAACCTTTAAAAGTCTGTCTAACCTTAGTAGTATATCTCAGACATCTGATATACGTTAATCTCTATGTATAATACCCCGTTCTTATCTGAAAAAGATACTTTGTTTTCTCTCGACAACCAGCCCAATGCCAGTAAAATATAGTATTCTTTGTAATTTGTAAGCTCAATAATTTCTTTCAGCGAAAGTTTACCCTTCTCAAACAATAACCTCCAGATGGCACCGGCATTGATTCCTATATCATTCTTTAACATAATAATAAATTTTATAGTTTGTGAAATAATTTAAATCTTTTTGATCTTGAGAAAATCCAAGTGTCATTCGATATTCATAATTTCATATCGTATCAGTTACTAAATATAACTATTATTTTCGTAATGAACTAATTTTAGTTTGTTTACCTATAAAAAGAATATATAATATTTAGAAAATATTATAGAAATCGGATTTTATACATATCCCTATTCGGATATTCATCGCGTATTTGTTATAGTCCATCAGGCTTTCGCCGTATCCTTGAAAAAATCTGGCAAATACGTATTGATTTGATTTTTGTGAAACCCTGAATGCAGCAGTCATTGTCGTATTTACATTACCAAAGCCTTTTCTGGGATTAAAGTCGGCAGACAACCACCACTTTTGTTTATCACTAACGTAATTGAGCGATATATACCCTAGTCCCCTATAATCCAAAAGGTCTTTGTTGTTGCCGCCATCTACATATGGTGCCCAAAATTCCCCAGCGATATTGAATCTGGCATTGAAAAAATATTTCATCGATACACTTAAATAGTTCCAACTTCGAGACTCTAGCCCGTCGCGACCATTCGATTCGTGCTTGATCTGAGCAAATGCCGCACCTACTAATCTGTTTTGATGAAATATATATTTACCTAAACCTATTCCCGGGTTATAGTTGGTATCCCTAAAAGGGCTGGATTCGGCATATATATCCCAAAATGATCTTTGTGTATATGTCAGATATGCAAATGTTTTGAAAGGAAGAACACTTTTGGTTAGCCGCTGTCTTATGCTTATCTGAAATGTGGCATCAGCTGATTCATTCGTTATTTTTTGATTCAAGGGTACCCCAGTAACAAAATAAGAGTCTTTGTACACAGCAAATGCGGGCAATTTATCGGCTAGCTTTATTGCATCTTTTTCTGATATCTTAAAATGTCTTGGCTTGAAGATATGAGGATCTTGCATTGCTTCGTCGTATTCTTGGCGCAGAGAGTCATTTGTCTTGTATATAAAGTCTTCCTGAGCTGATATTCCTGTAGCTAATGCTAATAGGATTAATAAAGATGAGATTTTTAACATCTTAGTTGAAAATTAAAGTTTAATTAAACTATTAACCTGAGTTCCGTTTAAGAAAATCAATAAGAAAGTTGGTAAGTAAGAAATAATTTTGTATCTTTATAGTTGATAATCAATAAATTAAACAAATATATGAGCTTACTTACCAACGATAAAATTACGGAAATTTTCTGTGCGGCAGACGAATTTTGTAAAGAATATTCACAAGTTATTAA
>NZ_BAAHWU010000019.1:0-57087 GCF_054601275.1 Dysgonomonas reticulitermitis
ACCCAATAGTGATGAGGATTTTATACTTGAATGAAAATTTCAAAGAACTTTAGTTATCGCTTTTCAATCGACTTATAGTCGACACTCACGCGAATTTTATTCGCAATCAAACCTATGGATTGGAAATACATAGGGAAAATTGAAGTTGTAAGTTTTGTTTGTTTTCAGATATTTTACTATTTTTGCAGGCGAAATGAGTTATTTGAAACAGTGGGAAAACGCAGCAAATAAAAGTAGTTCGTTCATTTCTATATCGTTACCCATTCAAACTTTCCTTTGGGGTAAAATTGTGTTTTTTAGGGGATTGTACGGAAACTTTTCGTACATTTGCACAAATATCTTTCTGAAAGCTTGAACTTTTTCTTATGTCTAGAATAAATCTAAGAGGAATGGGAGTTGCTCTTATAACTCCTTTCAAAAATGATGAAAGTGTCGATTATGATGCTTTGCTCAGACTTGTTGATTATCAACTGCAAAATGGGACTGATTATTTGGTTGTGTTGGGTACTACAGCTGAAACTCCAACTCTGACCGAATATGAAAAGAAAAAGATTGTAGAATTGGTAGTCAGCAGAGTGAATGGGCGGATTCCGATCATAATAGGAGAGGGAGGCAATAATACACGGGCAATTGTAGACAAACTGAAAAAAAATGATTATGCCGGAATCGACGGAATACTTTCCGTTGTTCCATATTACAATAAACCATCCCAAGAAGGTATATATCAACATTATAAAGCAATATCGGAAGCTTCTTCATTACCTGTTATATCTTATAATGTACCGGGGCGCACAGGTGTGAATATGGCTCCGGATACGACACTGCGTATAGCAAATGATTTCACTAATATTGTTGCAGTAAAGGAAGCTTCAGGCAATATGACTCAGATGGATGAGATTATCAAGCGAAAACCCGAACATTTTGAGGTTATATCGGGAGATGATGGTGTCACCTTTCCATTAATTACATTAGGGGCCATAGGTGTTATATCGGTTATTGGAAATGCTTTCCCTAAAGAGTTTAGCCGTATGACACGTTTAGCTTTAGAGGGAGATTACGCCAGCGCGCTCACTATCCATCACAGTTTCAATGAATTATTCAACCTTTTGTTTGTGGATGGAAATCCGGCAGGCGTTAAATGTATGCTGAACATGATGGGCTATATAGAAAACAAACTTCGCCTACCTTTGGTGCCTACGCGAATTACCACTTATGAGCAGATTAGAAACGTTTTGGTAGAACTGAACATTACGTGCTGACGCAATCCTTTAATTTTCATAAGCGGGTGTATTACTTTTTAACTATATTGTTTCGTAGAAATCTTCTCTTATAGGACTGAATACATCTATTAAAACTCCTTCTTCGATACAAACACATCCATGTAAAATATCCGGTTCTGTATAAAATCCGTCTCCGGCTTGCAATATTTTAGTTTCGTCCCCGATAGTCATTTCAAATTTTCCGGATACCACGTAAGTAGTTTGTACATGCGCATGTTGATGCTTATAACCTATCGCTCCTTTTTGAAACATTACCTTGACCATCATTATATTGTTGTCGTATCCTATGAATTGACGGGTAATTCCTTCACCGGCAGTGTATATTTTCTCCTGATCGGCTATAAAGAATGGTTTACTTTGTACTTTTTCCATAATTTTGATATTTATATTTTAGATTTACTAATACGAATCAGTAGTCAGAGAAGTTATCACTCGTTTCACTCATTAGTAGTCAAGTAGTTATATAAACGAAGTCTGATTTTCTTTTTAACTTCCAAGTTGCTAAGCAACTGATAACGACTTGACTACTTTAACTACTGATTGACATCATTAATTAATCTGTGCAAATATACGGAATTGGAAACCAAAGACCGAAATTAGCTATAAAAAAGCTTTGCTATAAAATTTAAACAGTTTCTAAATGCAAAACGAAACTTTTACTTAACCAATCTTTAGTATAAACAGAATAGAATAACTAAATTTGCATTGCGCAACTTCTTGTTTATAAGTTTCGCCGGGGAATTTATTTTAAACTGTTTAATAAAAAAATCATGAAAAACCAAATTGGTAATTCCAAGCAATGGAAGGCTATTTTGCTTGCACTAGTTCTACCGATGATGTTTTCGTTTTTGTCTGTGCATGGAGCACCAGGAACAGGAACCATCAACAAAACAATTCAGCAAAAGCTTAAAATCATTAGCGCAAAAAAGATTAATCCGACCACTGTTGAAGTTTTATTGTCAGAAAATCAAAGAATGACATTTGACTTCTATGGAGAAAATGTATTTAGAGTATTTCAAGACAATTCGGGTGGAATAATAAGAAATCCTGAAGCGAAACCGGAAGCCCGGATCTTGGTTGATAATCCTAGAAAACACTTATCAGAAGTGAAGGTGAGCGACGATGGTAGTTCTATTTCTATTATTACTGAAAAAATTAAAATTCAGCTGGATAAGAACACTGCATTGTTGAAAGTCATCAACCTGAAAACCAACACTGTTGCTTTAGAAGAAACAGAACCTGTCCTTTTTGAAAAGAATAAGGTTACAGTGACCCTGAAAGAAAACCCACAAGAATATTTTTACGGCGGAGGTGTTCAGAATGGACGTTTTTCTCATAAAGGAAAAATAATCGCCATAGAGAACCAGAATAGTTGGACTGATGGCGGAGTGGCTTCTCCCAATCCATACTATTGGTCTACAAATGGTTATGGAATAATGTGGTACACCTTCAAAAGAGGGAAATATGACTTTGGGGCAAAAGAGAAAGGTGTTGTAAAGTTATATCACGAAACTGATTATCTGGATATTTTCTATATGATCAATGACGGGGCTGTACCTTTATTAAATAATTTTTATCAACTAACGGGCAATCCTGTATTGCTCCCCAAATTCGGATTCTACCAAGGGCATCTGAATGCCTATAACAGGGACTACTGGAAAGAAGACGAAACCGGAATTCTATTCGAAGATGGAAAACGTTATAAAGAAAGCCAAAAAGATAATGGAGGCGTGAAAGAATCCCTTAATGGTGAAAAGAACAATTATCAATTTTCGGCTCGCGCAGTAATAGACCGTTATAAGAATCACGATATGCCATTGGGCTGGTTATTGCCTAACGATGGTTATGGAGCCGGGTATGGACAAACAGAAACTTTAGACGGAAACATACAAAATCTGAAAAATCTGGCTGATTATGCCCATAAGAATGGCGTTGAAATAGGTTTATGGACACAATCGGATCTTCACCCGAAACCAGAGATCAACGCTCTACTCCAAAGGGATATAGTAAAAGAGGCGAGAGACGCCGGAGTACGCGTATTGAAAACAGATGTGGCATGGGTCGGTGCAGGATATTCTTTCGGATTGAACGGTATTGCCGATGTGTCACAGATTATGACATATTATGGCGACAATAGCAGGCCGTTTATCATTTCTCTCGATGGATGGGCCGGTACACAACGTTATGCAGGAATCTGGTCGGGTGACCAAACCGGGGGTGTATGGGAATATATACGGTTCCATATACCTACTTATATAGGTTCGGGACTTTCCGGTAATCCAAATATTAGTTCTGATATGGATGGAATTTTCGGAGGCAAAAATCCTGTGGTCAATACCAGAGATTTCCAGTGGAAGACATTTACTCCAACACAGTTAAATATGGACGGGTGGGGTGCTAACGAAAAATATCCCCATGCATTAGGAGAGCCTGTTACTTCGATAAATCGCTGGTATCTGAAAATGAAATCAGCACTGATACCGTATGCATATAGTATTGCAAAAGAATCTGTTGACGGATTACCTATGATAAGGGCTATGTTCTTGGAATATGCAAATCCATATACACTGGGGAAAGCTACTCAATACCAATTCTTGTATGGTCCATACTTTTTGATAGCGCCTATTTACCAGGCTACAAAATCAGATGAGAAAGGCAATGATATTCGTAATGGCATATATCTGCCGGAAGGAGAATGGATCGACTATTTCTCCGGAGATAAGTATCAGGGTAACTGTATTATAAACAATTATGCATCACCCCTTTGGAAACTTCCTGTATTTATCAAAAATGGAGCTATAATTCCAATGGCAAATCCGAACAATAATGTTTCCGAAATAAATAAAAATTTGCGGATATACGAGTTATATCCATCTGGGAACAGCTCATTTACAGAATATGATGATGATGGAACGACAGAAGAATACCGTCAGGGAAAAGGTACGACTACACTGATAGAATCTAGTGCAGGAGCAAAAGAGAGATTGGATATAGTGATTCATGCTACGGAAGGAGACTTTACCGGATTTGTTAAAGATAAAGCAACGGAACTAAGGATAAATGTTACTCAAAAACCGAAGAAAGTATCAGCACGTATAGGGATGAAGAATTTAAGAAATATTTCTTTGACCGAAGTAAAATCATTGGACGAATTTAATAGAAAAGAAAACGTTTATTTCTACGATGCTACACCAAATCTGAACAGATTTGCAACCCAAGGCAGCGAGTTTGAAAAAGAAGTTATTACCAAAAATCCTCAACTTCTGGTTAAGTTGGAATCATCAGACATTACAGCCAATCAAACCATTCTTAATATTGAAGGTTTTGTATTCAATCCGATAGATAAGCACAAGATTGCCACGGGAACATTAGTCGCGCCGGCAAATGCCCGGATTGCAGATGAAAATACAGAAGCATATAAAGTAAAACCGACATGGGATAAGGTCGATAATGCCGATTTTTACGAAATTGAGTTCAACGATATACTTTATACCACAATTAAAGATACAGAATTACTCTTCGATGGATTGGATGCTGAAACAACATATTCATTTAAGTTGCGGGCTGTAAATAAGGACGGGTATTCCGATTGGACCACATTTAGTATTACAACAAAAGAAAATCCTCTGGAGTTTGCTATACAAGGTATTGTTGGTGAAACAAGTGCCGAAAATCAAGGCCGCTCATTAAATAAATTATTCGATTTTGCAGAAGGAGAGTTATGGCATACAAAATATAATGTAAATGCTTTGCCTTTCGATCTTATCATGGATCTAAAATCTATCAATCAGCTTGATAAATTCCATTATGTACCTCGTGATAATGCAGGAAACGGAACTCTATTAAAAGGTTCGGTTTATTATAGCATGGACAAGGAGAACTGGAATGAATCCGGAACTTTTGAATGGACTCAAAATGCAGAAACAAAGATATTTACATTCCGAAATCACCCTACTGCCCGGTATATCAAGTTAGCCATAACAAATGCCGTAGGTGGATATGGATCGGGTAGGGAGTTATATGTTTTCAAAGTACCGGGTACAGAAAGTTATCTTCCCGGAGATATTAATAACGATAAATTGATTGATGAAAATGATTTGACTTCGTATATCAATTACACAGGTTTAAGGAAAGGTGACGCTGATTTTGAAGGATATATAAGCAATGGAGACCTCAATAAAAATGATCTGATAGATGCATATGATATTTCTGTCGTAGCAACGCAACTCAACGGTGGAATAGATCGTAGGCGAATAGAAAAAGTAGACGGAAAAATTGAAATCAGCACATCAAAACGAGCATACAATAAAGACGAGATTGTTGAGATCAAGGTCAAAGGCGCCAACCTTCGCTCTGTTAATGCATTAAGCTTTGCTCTTCCATATAATCCTCAGGATTATGAATTTGTCGGGATACAACCATTAAACATGAAACAAATGGAAAATCTGACAAATGACAGATTGCATACAAACGGTGTTAAGGCTTTATATCCTACATTTGTGAATACAGGGAATAAAGAAGCTATTGAAGGAGATTCCGATCTATTTATCATTAAGCTGAAGGCTAAACGAAATGTGAAATTTGAGTTGAAGGCTATTGATGGATTTTTAGTTGATAAAAACCTGAATTTCATTGTGTTCTAACATAATACCCTATGATTGAAAAGAGGCTCTGATTTTTCAGAGTCTCTTTCTATTTAGTGAAAAATACATAACTCAGCTGTCGACGCTTTGTGTATTAACCAATTTTAACTCTTACTAACCCACTGAACTTGCGAATATTACCTTATAATAATATCTATATATAAAACTCATAGGGGAAAAAGTTTGTACAGTTAACCTGGATATTTTTCCAGAATCAATCTTATTATACTATGCATAAGCTCAATGCTTTGAGAACCTCAGAAGTAACTGTTTGTCTCTTCTATCTTCATTTTATAGCTTGTGAAAGTAATATAATGAGTTCTCAATGGCATTGAATTTTTAAATTTGGTCAAAGGTACTCGATTATACTAATCGCGGCAAAAAAAAATGATTGACCAAATTTAATTCAGTTTTTTTCAAAAAACCTTGTTATTAAGAACAAAATATATATCTTTGCAATGCTTTTAACGCACTCGAATACTTCTTAGTGTAGGTATTAATAATCCGTAATCTTTTCGTTGTTTTAATAATATACTGCCAAAAGGCACAAAATTACGGGTGATATAAATGAGCTTTTAAAAGTGGAAAATAACCAGTAAGAAAAAATTCTAACCAAATGAGAGAAGAGTATACTTAAAACTAAGTGACTCAAATAATAAACAAACTATTAAATAATATAGCCTTAGATGATAAGAGGTATTATTATCTCCAATTTAGAAAGTCTAAACTTATTGATATGATAGGAATTTGACTTATTCATGTGAAATTCATAAACCAACATAATTTAATTATAGATATACATGCGTATATACAACATCCTTGAGCTAAATGAAAAGCTCACTATAGAGCTAAGAACTATCGCAAAAGAACTTGGCATAAGACGCCCTGATGCATATAAGAAAGATGAGTTAATTTATAAAATTCTTGACGAGCAAGCTATTTTGGAGGCTAAAAATAAAAACTCCGAAAGCTATCAGAGTGAAGACAGAATAGAGCAACAGAAAAAATCTTATCCGGCAAAAAACAGACAAGAAAAGGAAAAACCTCAAAAAAAGCAAACTCCCGCAAAAGAAAAAGCTTCTGAGGCTATAGAACAACCTAGAGTAGAAATAAAGGCAAAACCCGAACCACAACCGAAAGCTCAAACTTCAGTTCCAGTTCAGCCGGTAAAAGCAAAAGAAGAGGTTGCAACCGTAACAGAAAAAAACATTGCAGAAAAAACTCCGCAAAAAGAAATAAAGAAATTAAATAATACTGAAGCTAAGGAAAACTCTGAGAAAGAAATAAAAACACCTCTAGTAAAACCAACTCAGCTTGTTTTTCGTTCAAATAAAGTTCGTGAGCCAGAAGTAGAAGAAACTGTTCCCGGCTTACCCTTACTTTCTCCACTGGAAATAGACGCGGAAGTCGCGCCCGTAGAAATAGCGGAAGTTCCGGTTAAAAACAAGCCTCAACAGACACCAAAGCAGAATAATAATAATCAGAAACAAAATAACCAGCCACAGGATAAATCGTTCGACTTTGAAGGAATATTAGCGGCTACAGGGGTTTTGGAAATTATGCAGGAAGGATATGGTTTCCTTCGTTCGTCAGACTATAACTATATGTCGTCACCCGACGATGTATATATTTCACAGTCTCAGATCCGCTTGTTCGGATTAAAAACGGGAGATATAGTTGAAGGTCCTATTCGTCCTCCTAAAGAATCAGAAAAGTTCTTCCCTTTGGTAAAAGTAGATAGAATCAATGGTCATACACCGGATGAGGTACGTGACCGTGTTCCGTTCGATCACTTGAAACCACTGTTTCCTAATGAAAAGTTTAGATTGACAAAAAGCAGAAATGATAACTTATCGTGCCGTGTGGTTGATCTGTTTTCTCCAATCGGTAAAGGACAACGTGGTCTGATTGTAGCGCAACCTAAAACAGGTAAGACAACTTTACTAAAAGATATTGCAAATGCAATTGCAAGCAATCATCCGGAGGTCTATATGATCGTTCTTCTTATAGATGAACGTCCGGAAGAGGTTACAGATATGGAACGGAGTGTAAATGCTGAAGTTATTGCTTCTACATTCGACGAACCGGCCGACCGCCATGTCAAAATAGCTGAAATAGTTTTGAATAAAGCAAAACGCATGGTTGAATGCGGGCACGATGTAGTCATCTTACTAGATTCTATTACACGCCTGGCACGTGCATATAACACTGTACAACCGGCATCAGGAAAAGTACTTACCGGAGGTGTAGATGCCAATGCGTTACACAAACCAAAACGTTTCTTCGGTGCAGCCCGTAATATAGAGAACGGAGGTTCGCTTACGATAATAGCTACAGCACTTACCGAAACCGGATCTAAAATGGATGATGTTATCTTTGAGGAATTTAAAGGCACGGGTAATATGGAATTACAACTCGACCGTAAATTATCTAACAAGCGTATCTTCCCGGCTGTGGATATTATTGCGTCCAGTACACGGCGCGATGATCTGTTGCTCGACAATGACACTTTGAGCCGGATGTGGGTTCTTCGCAACTTCTTATCTGATATGAACTCGGTAGAAGCAATGCAATTCTTAGAAAGTAGATTAAGAAAAACCGTTAATAACGAAGAATTCCTTATATCTATGAACGATTAAAGCGAATAAATTTGAGAATATATTGAAAAGCAGTGGGAAAAGATTTAACTTTACCACTGCTTTTTATATTTAATTATTCTAAATAAGCAAATATGGGAAATAATCATAACCATGAACATTCACATTCACATAATCATAATGCCAACAAGAAAGCTTTGACTATCAGCTTTATCCTTATAGCCGGATTCATGTTCGTTGAATTTGTAGGAGGATATCTGACTAATAGCCTAGCCTTGATTTCGGATGCGGGTCATATGTTAAGCGATGCCGTTGCTTTGGGGCTCAGCCTCAGCGCCCTTATATTCGGAGCTAAAGCCGCGACACCCTCCAAAACCTATGGATATAAACGTTTTGAAATATTGGCAGCTCTATTAAATGGTATTGTGCTTGTTTCATTAGCTGTTTTTATCTGCAAAGAAGCAATCGAACGCCTTTCGGCACCACCTCATGTGATTGGCAAAGGTATGATGATTATATCTATAGTCGGATTATTGATAAATATCATGGTAGCGTGGATTCTCCATTCGCAAGGATCTACAAAAGAGAACCTCAATGTCCGAAGTGCATTTTTACATGTTATCGGCGATTTATTAGGCTCGGTAGGGGCAATTATTGCAGCTGTACTTATTATGCTGTTCGGCTGGTATATAGCAGACCCTATAGCCAGCATAATAGTATCTGTATTAGTCTTATACAGTGGATGGAATGTGCTTAAAGAATCAATAAATATCCTGATGGAAGCCAAACCTGCAAATATAAACTCCGAAAGGGTTACGGAGTTGTTGAAGTCGATAGACGGGGTAGAAGATATACATGATTTACATATATGGATGATAACTTCGGAATTCACATCTATGACTGTACATTTACATGTAAAGGAAAATGCCGACAGAGACCTGATATTAGAGCAGGCAAAACATATTATGCAAGAAAAATACGGGATAAAACACGTTACCATTCAGATTGAAGGACGTGAATTATGCCCGTATGAAGAAACCTGTAATTGATTTGAACTATATGTAAAGAAATAAAATGAAGGTATCATGAGTAAACGATTATAAATATGTTTTTAGACATGTTTTTATTCATAAATACTATCTTTGCATGTCAAATTATTGTTACAGCAATGGCAAAGAAAAACTTCTATGTAGTATGGAATGGTGTAACTCCCGGAGTATATTCCACCTGGAATGAGTGTAAAGCTCAGGTAGAAGGGTACGAAGGGGCAATATATAAATCTTTCCCGACACGGGAGGAAGCCGGAAAAGCGTTCAATGACAGTCCGTGGTTATATGTCGGCAAGCAAGCTGAGAAAAAGAAAAAAGCATCTATTCACAACATTCCGGAAATTATAAAAGACAGCTTATCCGTAGATGCAGCCTGTAGCGGAAATCCGGGCTTATTGGAATATCGCGGAGTGTATGTAAAAACAGGTGAAGAGGTTTTTAAACAAGGGCCATTTGAGCAAGGAACGAATAATATAGGTGAGTTTCTTGCATTGGTACACGGTTTGGCTTTGTTGAAACAGAAAAATTATTCGATTCCCATATATTCTGATAGTGTAAATGCTATAAAATGGGTAAAAGGAAAAAAGTGCAAAACAAAGCTAGAGCAAGTTCCTGAAAATAAATCTCTCTTTTATATGATAGAACGAGCTGAAAAGTGGCTAAAGGAAAATACTTATACAACACAGATCATAAAATGGAAAACGGACGAGTGGGGGGAAATACCTGCTGATTTTGGCCGTAAATGAGGTTTTATTGATAAAACTCATTTATGAAAGTTTTTATCAGTAATTTTGTTTCAGATTAACTAGAACAAATAGTCATGACAACTCTTGAAAAAGCTATAGCCTTATTACCAACCAAAGGTTATCTAAATATGGATATTCCAAAAGGACTAAATCTTGTCGATGAAATAAACCGCATGCGTAAAGAGAAAAACGCGATTATTCTGGCTCATTACTATCAGACAGGCGATATTCAGGATATATCCGATTTTCTTGGCGACAGTTTACAATTAGCCCGTGCTGCCGAAAAGACGGATGCTGATATGATTGTATTTTGTGGTGTGCACTTCATGGCCGAGACAGCTAAAATATTAAACCCTACAAAGAAAGTAGTTTTACCTGACTTATTAGCCGGATGTTCTTTGGCAGATTCCTGTTCAGGAGAAGGTTTGCGTGATCTGAAGAAACAGCATCCAAATGCAATTGTGGTAAGCTATATAAATTGTGATTCCGGCGTAAAAGCTGAAAGTGATATAATAGTTACGTCTTCAAATGCCGGGCACATTATAAATTCGCTACCGGAAAAACAGGAAATTATCTTCGCTCCCGATAGGAACTTAGGACGTTATATTAATCAGGTAACAGGACGCAATATGATATTGTGGAATGGAGCCTGTATCGTGCATGAGGCTTTCTCTTTAGAGCGAATCGCAGAACAAATGCTGAAATACCCTAAGGCAAAGCTGATAGCTCATCCGGAAGCCCAAAAGCCTGTTTTACAAGTAGCAGACTATATTGGCTCTACGGCAAATTTGCTTAATTATGTAGTCGATAATGACAGCCGGGAATTTATTGTGGCTACGGAGGAAGGCATATTACATGAAATGCGCAAACGCGCACCGGGTAAGACTCTTATTCCTGCTCTTACAATCGATGAAAAATGCAATTGCAGCGAGTGCCGCTTTATGAAGCTTAACACAATGGAAAAGCTTTATTTATGTATGAAATATGAACTTCCGGAAATATTGATGGATGAAGAAGTCCGGTTAAAGGCATTGCGTCCGATCAATAAAATGCTGGAATTGTCAAAAGCAATAAAATAATAGATACCAATGATATATACAGATGTTTTAGTTATCGGTTCCGGTATTTCGGGACTTTCTTATGCTCTAAAAATAGCACAGCAAAGGCCTGATACTAAGATTACTATTGTTACAAAATCGGACGACGAAGAGTCTAATACAAAATATGCTCAAGGAGGTGTAGCCGTTGTGACGGATTTCACCAAAGACAGCTTTGACAAGCATATTGAGGATACTTTACGTGCAGGCGATGGCATGTGTAAGCGAGAAGCCGTAGAAGTCGTTGTAAAAGAAGGTCCTGAGCGTATAAGGGAAATAGCAGAGTGGGGGGCTAATTTTGATAAAAACGAGTACCACTCATATGATCTCGGGCGCGAAGGAGGGCATACTGAAAATAGAGTCGTACACTACAAAGATATTACAGGCGCCGAAATAGAAAGGGCGTTACTGAGCGCGATAAAGCATCTTGATAACATTGAGCTTTTTAATCACCATTATGTAATTGACTTAATCACAGAACATCATGTTCCGGGAGAATCTTTCGACAAATACAACCTGAATTGCTATGGTGCTTATATAATGGATATAAAGAGCCATCGCATAAAAAAAATGTCGGCCAAAATAACATTAATGGCTACCGGTGGCTGCGGGCACGTTTATAAAAACACAACAAATCCTATTATTGCTACCGGAGACGGAATTGGCCTGGCTCATCGGGCAAAGGCTAAAATCAGCAATATGCAATTTATACAATTCCATCCTACAGCTTTTTATAGTCCGATTACAGGACAATTACCTTTGATATCGGAAGCTGTAAGGGGTTTTGGAGCTAAGTTGCGCACCAAATCGGGAGAACCGTTCATGCATAAGTATGATGAAAGGGAAGAACTGGCCTCCCGCGATATTGTGGCAAGAGCCATAGATAGTGAAATGAAATTAAGAGGAAACGACTATGTTTGCCTTGATTGCCGCCACCTCGACCACCGCAAATTCTTAGAGCACTTTCCTAATATATATAGGCAATGTAAAGATGCCGGCTTGGATATGTTCCACGATCTGATACCGGTAGTGCCTGCCAGTCATTATCTATGTGGCGGTATCGATGTTGATCTTTTTGGACAAAGTACAATAAAGAATATGTTTGCTGTGGGAGAATGTTCCAATACGGGTTTGCATGGAGCTAACCGCCTTGCTTCGAACTCACTGTTGGAAGCTCTGGTTTTTGCTCATCGGGCGGCATTGAAAACGCTGGAACGATTAAACGAAGATAATTTCAATTACGACCAGCTGCATAAAATACCCGAATGGAACCAAGAAGGGATGAAGATGAACGAGGAGATGGTTCTTTTAAGCTATTTACGCAAAGAACTGCAAGCCTTAATGAGCGACCTCGTGGGTATAGTTCGTAGTAATGCCCGTTTAAAGTTAGCAAAGCAGAAAGAAGAAGAGATATATAAATCGGTAAAAGAAATATACAATTTCTCTATTTTATCACCGCAATTATCAGAATTAAGAAATTTAGTAAGTGTTGCATTTCTTATCATTACTCAGAGTTTAGAGCAAAATGAAAATAAAGGCACTTTTTATAATAAGGATTTAGATGAAAAAGAATAGACCTGCATATGTTACGGACGAAAGACTGTATCATTTTATAGATGAAGCTATAAAGGAAGATATTGGAGATGGTGATCATTCAACCCTGGCTAGTGTTTCTGCCGGCTTGCGGCATAAGGCACGCTTGCTGGTAAAACATGATTGTATCTTGGCCGGAGTAGACCTTGCTCAGGAAATATTCCATTATTATGATAAAGACTTGAATATAGAAGTGTTTAAAAATGATGGGGATAAGGTTGAGGAAGGAGATATAGCTTTTGTTGTGTCCGGGTCAGCCCGTTCTATTCTTACAATGGAGCGGCTGGTGCTCAACTGTATGCAACGGATGAGCGGTATAGCCACCTATACGCACGAAATGGTCGATTTGCTTAAAGATACCAATACCAGAATATTAGATACCCGCAAAACCTCTCCTATATTCCGTATGTGCGAAAAGTGGGCGGTATATATTGGGGGCGGTAAAAATCATCGTTATGGACTTTTCGATATGGTTATGCTAAAAGACAATCATAATGATTATGCAGGAGGAATAACTAAGGCGGTAGAATCTACAGTAAAATACCTGAAAGAAAAAGGAAAAGATCTACAAATAGAAGTTGAAACCCGTAATCTGGATGAAGTAAAAGAGGCATTGGCTACGAAAGCAGTAGATGTTATCATGCTCGATAATATGTCTTTATCTGAAATGACTGTTGCCGTTCAACTTATTAATGGAGCAGTCGAAGTGGAAGCTTCGGGAGGGATAACTAAAGAAACAGTACACAGTGTAGCCGAAACAGGTGTAGATTATATTTCATCAGGAGCGATTATCTATTCAGCGCCTAATATCGACCTTAGCCTGAAAGCTTTTTAACTACCTGATACTAAAGATGAACGCATCAGATATAAGATCCCTGAGGCTTAGAAACCATTTACTAGCTGGAACGAACATACAGACTCCACAAGAAATTATCTCATGGATGGGCGCTATGCAGGCACAGGACTACAATATGGCCAAATGGGGGATTGGCAACCGTATAAACGGAATAACCGACAGCCAAATAAATGAATTATTAAACAAAGGGGAAATAATTCGTACACATATATTACGGCCTACATGGCATCTGGTATCTAAAAATGA
This sequence comes from Dysgonomonas reticulitermitis, assembly GCF_054601275.1. Taxonomy (NCBI): domain Bacteria; kingdom Pseudomonadati; phylum Bacteroidota; class Bacteroidia; order Bacteroidales; family Dysgonomonadaceae; genus Dysgonomonas; species Dysgonomonas reticulitermitis. The sequence continues at coordinate 14,108 of NZ_BAAHWU010000019.1, forward strand.
TATTGGCTGGATGCTTCCTTTAAGTGCTCCGAGAGTGAAAAATATACTGCGCTCCAGTGATAAGGAACTAGGCTTAGATGATGTTACTTTAGCTAAAACAAACTCTATAATAAGAAAAGAATTAAATAAAGGCGCTCATTTAACTCGTCAGGAATTAGGCGATAGCTTGAAAACATCCGGGATTAATGATGATAACAGACGCTTAAATCATATAATGTATCATGCGGAACTTGATGGGATCGTTTGCAGTGGTAAAATCAAGGGAAAAAAGCAGACGTACAGATTATTGGAAGAATTGGTTTCTTTCGGCAGGTTCGATAAAAATGAATCGTTATATAAATTAGCTTATAAATATTTCAGGAGTCATGGCCCTGCAACTATATATGATTTTATATGGTGGTCGGGGCTATCCACGTCAGAAGCAAAATATTCTTTAGATTTGATCAAGGACGACTTTTTGTTTGAATATATAGGTTCTCAACAATATATATATTATAATGATACGCCGGATAGTATTTTTTACAAAGATGTCCATCTACTACCTGCATTCGATGAATATCTGGTTAGCTATAGAGACCGGAAAGAGGTATTACATCCTGATCATCACAAAAAAGTTATTACAAGCAATGGAATATTTCAACCTTTCATTATGCATAAAGGAGAAATAGTAGGTGTATGGAAGAAAGTTCCGGCTAAAAACGGCTACAAAATAAATACTAACTATTTTGACACTCCTACTGAAACAATACAAAAAAGTACGGATAAAGAAGTAAATAAATTATTATTCTTTATTAGCTAAATTATTGAACTCTATTCATAAATTTAAGGCCTGATAATAAAGAGATATTAACAAAAAGAAATCATTTTAATAGCCCACCTTTTTTACTTGCTAAATTATCTCTAACTTTGCAAATTCTAATCCAATCATTTTATGAGATTAATACTAATTGCCATTACCTTTTTCGTATTCTCCTTATCGTCTTGCATTAAAGATGAAGGTGTATATAGAGAGGCTGATATTGAAAGTTTTACTATATCTTCCGATATAATGCTGACTTCCACTATTGTAAACCAGAAAGACAACAATAGGGTTATTATAACAGTCGACGATACTACGGGCATGAAGAACGCAAAAATTACACCTGACATAAAACTATCTCCCGGAGCAAAAATAGAACCCGCATCGGGTGTGGAAGTTCAATTACAAAATTATCAGACTTCGTATATTGTAACAGCCGGGGATGGTAATAAAAAATCATATACCATTATTCTGGAAAAAGACAGACCTCTTAAATATAATTTCGAAAATTGGTATCAAGTATCTAATACTACGGGCACCAGAATTTACGATATGCTTTCTGACGAATTATGGTGCAATGCGAATAAAGGAGTAGCTATGATTTATCGCGATAATACTCCTTTCCCGACAAGACGGACAACCGATAGCCATAATGGAGAATATGGTATACTACTAGAAACGGTTTTTGGGAATAGGAACACAATCCTTCATATGCTGGATATTCCTTTATATGCAGGATCTGCATTTAGAGGCGTTTTTGAAACCAATATGTCTAATCCTGTAACATCTGTTAAATTCGGGCAAATTCATTCAAAAAGCGCCGGTAAACCGATCCGGTTTACCGGATGGTACAAATATAAACCGGGAGAGTATTACCAAACCTGTACTGTTAATGATACGCCAAAATATAATATAGTGGATACGATTCCCGGGAAAAAAGATGAATTAGATATATATGCTGTAATGTTCAAAGTGCCTCAGGGGAATGAGGGCAAAAATGTATATCTTACAGCAAATGATGTATTGAGTTCTAACAGGTTGGTTGCAACTGCTATAATATCAGACAAAACAGAAAAGAATGATTGGACAAGATTTGATATACCGTTTATTTATACCGAAGAAATAGATTATTCCCGGTTCGATTATAAATTAGCGATCGTCCTATCCTCCAGCAAACGGGGAGCATTTTATGAAGGGGCTATAGGAAGCCTTCTTGTTGTTGACGAAATAGAAATAGTCACCGAGCCCATTAACTAAAAAGTAATACAGACAGATTATGCAATTATATAAAAAAATACTATGGAGCGTTGTTCTATGTATCTCTACAACAGGAATAAAAGCCCAAACCGATATAGGATCTTTTTCGCACAAGATAATAGCAGGATACAACATTGGAGCCACATTACCAAACAACTTACCCAGGGAGGTACGCTCCATCGATGCTTATTGGCCTCAGTTTACACCTCAATTAGGATATAATGTTTCGTATCGTTTTACAGAAAGGTGGTCGGTAGAGAGCGGTATCGCATTAGATCTTAAAGGTATGGGAGTACGGGACAAAGTTAAGTATATGTATACCGACGTGAATATGGAAGGGAACAATATTAAAGGTTATTTTACCGGACGTAACGAAACTGAAGTAAAAATTACATATGCAACCATTCCAATACGTCTTTCTTATCACTTAAATGACACCTGGAGCCTGAAACTTGGTGCTTATGCGTCATATCGCTACAGCTCTGAATTTTCAGGGACTGTTTGGGACGGTTATTTGAGAAAAACAGAGGATAAAGACATTATTAATAGTGAATTGATAAACATTGGGGAAAAAGATATTGCTATTTTCGATTTTGGAAAAGACTTGAAATCCTTTGATTTCGGTCTCTCTATGGGATTCGAACATAGCTTTAATAGAAAATTCGGTCTCTATACAGAAGCAACCTATGGCCTCACACCTGTCTTTCCCAAAAATTTTACCGGAATAGATATGAAAATGAGAAATATATATATAACTGTAGGTATGAGTTATAAGATATTAAATTAAAAACTTAAACCAGTTCTTAGATTAGCAATATCATTTCATAAAATCTAAAAAATTTTAGTAATTTTGCCGTGCACGTATATGCTTTTTATATGAAGATTCTGATAATAAGATTTAGGCAAATAGGAGATACCGTTCTGACTCTTTCACTGTGTAGTTCGCTTCGTAATAGCTTTGGTGATGCCGAAATACATTTGGTGCTAAATAGGTCAATAGCCCCGCTGTTTGAGAACCACCCAAGTATTGATAAAATTATCACGTTTGATAAAAAAGAAAATTCAAATTTCTCATATGTAAAAAAAGTTTGGAAAACAGTGCATGAAAACCAGTACGACATAATCATTGATATGCGTTCGACCCTCAAGACAAGTCTATTTTCATTGTTTTCACTCCAATCTCCATACAGGATAGGTCGTAAAAAATGGTATACCTCATTCTTCCATAAACAGAGAATTGACCATGAGACAAAATATAACGATTTGGATATGATAGGTCGTAATTTGTTATTATTGTCCCCTTTAAAAAAAGAATATCGGAGAAACGATAATAGAGATTTCCAGCTCTCTATTTCGGAACATGAACTAGACACAATGAAGCAATATCTCGCAGAAAACGGTATTGACTTTTCTCGTCCTATAATACTGGCGGTAGTAGCATCCAAACTATCGCATAAAATGTGGGATATCAATCGTATGGCAGAAGTTATACAACGCATACTGGATGCATATGACGTACAAATTATATTGAATTATATTCCTGGTCATGAAGAACAAATCGCCCGTACCCTTTATGAGGATCTGAACCAAAATCCCCATATATTTATCGACGTGCAAGCTAATTCGTTGCGTGAACTAGCGGCTATGAGTTCGTTCTGTACATTCTTTTTCGGAAATGAGAGTGGAAACCGTCATATTGCCCATGCTATGGGTGTGCCCTCATTTTGCATTGTGTCACCAAATGTAGAAAAAGAATTGTGGTTGCCACAAAATAGCATAGAGGCTAAAGGGTTGGGTGTGAATGATATATGTTTAACTTCGGAGCAAAAAAATCTTACTTATCAACAACGATACGATCTGATCACTGTTGATGCTGTATGGAAAGAGTTGGCACCAATGCTTGAAAAATATCTAAAAGTTTAGTTATTATTGGAATAAGAGTTTTTCGTACAACTCCAGATACGATTTTATGTGTCTATCGTAACTGAATGTATTTGCATATTGCTTTATATTCTCTATATTCTGTTCATTTGCATAAAAATTCTCAAGATTATCCTTAATAACTTTTATCATAGAATCTCGTTCGAGGTTCTGCCAAACGAAAGCATGTCCTCCACTAATTTCAGGTAAACTTGTAAAATTTGAAACAAAGACAGCCTTACCATACTGCATGGCTTCAATGACAGGTAAGCCAAAACCTTCACCCTGACTTGGTAAAAAGAACGCTTTACAATTTTGATATAACCAATTTTTTTCTTCTTCAGAAATAGTTCCCGGCATAAAAACATTGGAAAGCCTTTTGGTTGCAATATTTTCCCTTATTTCATCGGCATACTCATAGTGTGTATCGCCGCATATATACAAATCGTATTCGGGAAAGGCATCCATAAAATCTACCAGTTTATTAAAATTCTTTTTTCTTCTAGCTTGTCCTATTGTGAAGAAAAACGGACGGTCACCCAGCACAAACTCAGGCTTTACAGTTTCCTTTTCGGCAATATATTCTACACCATTGAGAATAACCTGTATTTTTTTATCTTCCAAATTAAAATTCTTTTTAATATAATCAGCAGTATATTGAGATATGGCGGTAACGGCATTTGCCCTGTTGATCTTATTTTGCAATCGGTGCTTATATCTTGCAGCTTTTTTAGGCTTCTTCTCTATTAAAAAGTTGGCATCATGAATTGTAAGCAAATATTTCGTATTCAGAGATAATCGAAGCAACTTATTTTGTTGGTTTACAGAATGCCACAGGTCGACTTTCGGTAATAAAAACGGAAATTTCTTCGTCCAAAATGTTTTTATAGAATAACTAACTGCATCACCATAAAAGCCTTTGTATTCAGGTGGGACCAAGAAAACAAAATGAAGTTTACCCGATTTCATCTTCGAAAAAAAATCGGCATAGTTTATGGCGATTTGTCCAAATCCACACATTGGATTATCGAGATTTGTTAAATCAATAAGAACTTTTTTTTTCTCCATGCTATTCAATTATTTCCTTTTTAAACAAGTTCTGCAAAGATATATTTTTTATATTAAATCGTAGTCCAATTAAAAGAAAAGAGATTTATCTTGTGGGATAAATCTCTTTATATAACAATTTTCTGTACGATTAGTTATTTTCCGGTCTGAGCTCTCTAACAACTGCACCTGTACGCCACATTTCACTTTCGCGAAGAGCTTTCAACTCTTCCTCTAGTTTTTCACGGTAATCAGGTTTTGAATTTGTATCGATAGAACGCTGAGCCTCGTTTCCGTTAGCCACTTCCGAATATAGTTTAGCAAATACCGGTTTGGTTGCATCATGGAAAGGAGTCATCCAATCAAGAGCCCCGCGCTGAGCTGTTGTAGAACAGTTGGCATACATCCAGTCCATTCCTTTTTCTGCAAACAATGGCATCAAAGACTGAGTAAGCTCTTCTACTGTTTCGTTAAATGCTTCCGACGGAGAGTGGCCATTTTCACGTAATACTTCGTACTGAGCAAGAAGGATTCCTTGAATAGCCCCCATAAGTGTACCACGTTCGCCTGTAAGGTCAGAATATACTTCGCGTTTAAAGTCTGTTTCGAACAAATAGCCTGAGCCGACTCCAATACCCAATGATACAGTTCTTTCGAACGCACGCCCTGTTGCATTTTGGAAAATAGCATAGCTCGAATTCAAGCCGCGTCCTTCAAGGAACATACGACGAAGGCTGGTTCCCGAACCTTTAGGAGCCACAAGAATAACGTCTACATCAGCCGGAGGGATAATACCCGTGCCGAAACACAAGAGAAACTGTCATTCGGATCAGCTTATACTTATCCTAAATTTTCGATGCTTGATCCTACTGTGACATATACATTACCTCCTCGTCAGATAGGAAATGGAGTGGTAGATGCTTTTGTGCATGTGATGGAGCAATATCTTACTTATAATGAGAGTAATACTTTGTTGCAGGATCATATGGCTGAGGCAATAGTGAAAACTCTGGTTATTGAAGGGCCTAAGGCATTGGTTACTCCAACAGATTATGATGTACGGGCAAATCTGATGTGGGCTTCTACATGGGCTCTTAACGGCTGGATATCGCAGGGTGTTCCTGAGGATTGGGCTACTCATATGATCGGACACGAAATCACAGCTTTTTATGGCCTCGATCATGCACAAACACTGGCTATTGTACTTCCGGGTGTAATGACTGTATTAAAAGAGCAAAAAGGAAAGAAGATCATCCGTTTGGGTAAAGAAGTTTTTGGAACGACCGGTATTGATGGTACAATTAAGGCTGTCGAAAACTTTTTTGAAAAAATGGGAGTAAAAACACATCTCTCGGATTATAATTTAGGTGATGAAGCTATCGCTAAAGTTTCCGGACGTCTAGCCGAAAGGGGCTGGAAATTAGGAGAATGTCATAATATAACAGTAGATTTAGTGAAAGAGATTTTGACAATCAGGAAATAACCAAAGGCTTTTAATCTGAAAGTGAATAATGATTTTTTTTGTTAAAAACAATAGGGAAACATTAGCATTATTTATAAAAAATATGTTTTATAATATATTTTTTAATTTGGTAAGGTATCTTAAAAGTCGTTTCTTTGTATCGATAACCAAACAATCTTTATTTGCCTTAAAGCCTAGTACCTAATTAACTCACACATCAGAGGAGGTTTCAGTTCAGAAGCCTCCTCTGGTGTCTTTTTAGGCCTTTGCAAATTTAACGGCAGTCCAGTTTTCCTTGGTCGTATTATAACAGAATGTGAGCCCGTTCTTGTTGCATTCTTCTGTAATAGAAGGAATATCCTCTACATAGAACCCACTCATATAGAGATAGCCTCCCCGGTTCAATACAGATGAGTATGAATGGATATCGTTCAGTAGGATGTTACGGTTTATATTGGCCAGGATTATGTCGAATGTTTTATTGCCAAGTAATTCAGCGCCTCCAATCTGCACATCTACATTTTCTATGTGATTTAAATTTAGGTTTTCAATTGCATTATCATATGCCCATTGGTCTATATCGATGGCTGTAATTGGATTCGCGCCTCTCATCGATGCCAGAATAGCCAGAATAGCAGTTCCGGTTCCCATATCAAGTACTGATTTCCCTTTGAAGTTATCTTTCAGTATTTCGCGTATTATTAACTCTGTAGTCTGATGATGACCTGTTCCGAACGCCATTTTAGGATCTATATATATGTTGTAGTCATATGTAGGCGGAACGTTATGGAATGTACTCTGAATAATACATTTATCATCTATAATTAATGGTTGGAAATAGTTTTTCTCCCATTCTTCGTTCCAGTTTTGCTCTTCAATACTCTTAAAAGTATAAATGATTTCGGCTTCAACAGGCAGGTTGGTAAGAACTTCTTGCAATTTCTCTTCGTCGAATATATCGCTTTGAATATAGGCTGTAGTACCCTGTTCGTCTTCTACAAAGCTTTCGAATCCTATTTCTCCGATCGTTGCGGATAGTATGCTGTTAACTATCTCATTATTTGGAGTACACTTAAATTTAACTTCAATATATGTCATGATAAATTATTTTGTGCAAAAATACATTTTTTATTCCGGCATTCAATTTTAATATTTAATATAACTATGCGATAAAAATTTTAACACAACTGGTTGCCGTTTTTATCTTTCATTGTGTTTGAATGTGAATAAATAAAAAAGCCCTGCATTTTATCATACAGAGCTTTTTATTCCGGAGTGCTATTATAATTACAGATTGAACTCTACATTGATGAACAGATATTGCTCGGCTTTAGCTCTGTCCGCGTTTATATTCCTAAAGTTAGGCGCTATTTTTAGTTGTTTTAGAGGCTGAAATTCCAGACCGATCATCATCAATTGTCCATCGAGGCTATTCCATGGGCTTGTAAATGTCGACGGATTATTAGAATCCATCAAGTCATAACGGGCAAAACCTCTCCATTTATTAGATAATTTTCCGGAAGCATAGGCAGAATAGCCGTAATAATCTTTTTTCTCAATAAAACCTTTGTTGTATACACGGTTATATTCAATTCCTCCCGAAATAATTTTATCCTGATACCCGGCAAATAGGGATAGTGTATATTGGTTTTTATAGTCTATCCCTGTAACACCACCAGGCAAAGCGTCCCTCATATCTTCACTTTCGTTGTAGATATCGGTATATATTCTTAAAATAGTATTTTTTGTAGGATGTAAACTAAGTCCTGCGGCATAACGTGTACTATTGTTTTTCTTAACTTTTTTATAGCCTTCTCCGTTTGTAAGACTCAAATCGGCAGAGATGTACGGGTTGAATTCATATTCTGCAGTGATACCAAGATCTACGCTTGGCGCCATCTTGTTCAGATCCTGAAAGGATTTCATAACATAGCGATGTATCCAATATTTTTCCTGGATACTAAACTGCATCAGTCCTATTTGTCCAACATTGATATTAAAACCCTTATCATTCCAGTTAATGAATGCATTTCGCAGATATACCTCGAGTCCATCAGTTGATGTCTTTCCTGCTGCACCGTCGATGATGACTTGCCCTTGTAGTGTGGGCGTAAATTTGTAGCTATAACCAAGAAATGCTCTTGTAATATCGAATCCTGTTTCTTCGTTCACCTTCCTCAAACCGGTACTATATTCAAAAAAACTACGGGCTATAACTTTTCCTGAAGGCTTAAATGCAAGAGAATCTTGAGCAAAAGAAGCGTTTATGCTCACTAATGCTGTTAAGAAAATAATAAGAGATGTCTTTTTCATTGAACTTTTAATTATGATACAAAGAAAAGATTAAAGATTTAGAAACATATACGTTATCTGATTAAGGTTTGGTTAAGATAAGGTGACAATATGGTAACAAAAAAAGCCGCTTGAAATTTCAAACGGCTTTTATAAGAAGACTGTATCGTTTATTTCTTAGGATTCATTATCACTTCTATAAAGTTATTCTGTGATACAAGTTGTTTTGTCACAGCTTTAATATCCTCTTTTGTAAGAGCACTAACTATCGACTGATAAGTAGAATGCTTGTCGTCGTTATAGAAATAATAGTTGCTTAGGATGTTATTCCAGTAATTATTGGTTTTTTCATCTTCCTGGAACTTCTTAAGCATATATTCTTTTACCTTTTGGAAGTCAGCGTCATCAGGCCCATTTTCAGCAATCTTTTTTACTTCGCGATCAATGATAGGGGATATTGTAGCTACTCTCTCAGGATCTGTGTCGAAAGACATCTGAAGGATTGTTTGTCCGTCGGGTATTCTACTTATGTTGGCACCTACACCTACACCGTATGTACCTCCTGCTTCCTCTCTTACTGTGCGCACGTATACAATATCCAGTATCTGTTTCAGAGCAGATAGAGAAATTTCAGTTTTTAGATCTCTCTTCAACGTTGCACTATAAATATCGAATACACTCGTCTTAGGAGTTTTCATTTCCTGATCGAATATATTTTGGATTTGACCTTTCTTTATAGAAGCGTCATATGGCTTGTAATTAGCATTTTTATTACCGGACGGAAGCGAAGCCAGATATTGTTCAACCAGAGGTTTTATTGTCGCTTCGTCTACGGTCCCTACAAATGTAAATGTAAATGAGCCGGGATTTGAGAAAGCTTCTTTGTAAATCTCAATAATACGGTCATAGTTTAATTTCTCGGCGTCTTCCAGTTTCAGATTTTTCATGCGAGGGTTGTTGCCGTACATCGAAGATGTGATGGAATCGTTGAATATACTGGATGGTTCAGCGCTTAGGTTTTTCAATTGATTTTTGATCATATCCATGCGTGTGGTATACGCGCCTTCATCTTTGCGAGGAGATGTAAAGTTAAGGTAAACTAATTGTAGCATAGTTTCAGCATCTTTGATAGACGATGATCCGCTCATACCTTGTGTCCAACGTGAAACAGATGCGTTTGCACCGGCTGTTTTTCCTGCCAATACTTTTCTCAGGTCTGTAGCGCTGAAATTGCCAACCCCACCTAAAGCAGGAACCATGCCGGCTAAACTGGCGTTAAATATATCTGCATCGGGGAATATCGAGGTACCGCCATATGCAGTAGCTGACATTAGTATTTGGTCGTCTTTGAAATCTGTTTTCTTAAGAACGACTTTCATTCCGTTTGAAAGTGTCCATACTGTTGTTCCAAACTTAGCATCTGTTGTTTCTTTAACTACTTTTCCTGCTTTTGGCATAGTTGTAATCAAAGGTTCATTTGAAAGAGTTTCGGCATAAGGCGTAATTTCCTCAGCTTCAACTTTATTATATACGTCTAACAATTCAGCTTCTGTTGGGTATTTCAAACCTTCCTTTTCAGGGCCGGTAACAGTTATTACGATATTTTTATTGTCGATCAATTGTTGAACTATCTGATTAACCATTTGAGCTGTAATCATAGGTGCAAATTGCTTTGCAAAATTATATTCGTATTCTATTCCCGGTATGCCTTCACCATCAGAGAAGCTGCGAACATATTCATTTACATATACATTGTTTAACTGTTTATTACGGTTATTGTATGAATTTTCGTAGTTCTTTAGTATAGCAGCCTTTGCTCTTTCCACTTCAGCTTCAGTAAATCCGAATTTACGGATACGTTCATTCTCGCGTACGAGGCTTGCCAAAGTTTCATCGATCTGACCTTCTTTGCTTAAAGCAATTGTAGTCCAGGCATCTTTGGTTTTAGATACAAAAAATTCCCCGTCATACGCGTATGATGCGGCAAAAGGGGCGTCGGCTTTTTGTGAAATTTCGCTTAACCGGTCGGATAACATGTTTGATGCCAGGTTTTTTATGAATGAGGCAACTAGTCCTCCTTGGGTTTCTTTTACCTCAGCAGGAATAATATCATGTTTTATATAAAGTGTAACTTGTGTTCTCACAGCTTCCGGATCAGTTATGATAGAAACAATAGGCGTTTCGTTATCTGGTACAGGGAAGTATATCCTTTCTTCCGGATCTACAGGTTTAGGTATATCGGCAAACATAGTCTTTATCTTTGCTTCTACAGCTTCTACATCGATATCCCCTACTATGATGATCCCTTGCAGGTCTGGCCTGTACCATTCATGGTAATAATCCCTAAGTACCTGATATGGAAAATTTTCTACGATTTCCATTTTACCGATCGGCATACGATCGGCATATTTACTTCCTTGATAAATTACAGGAAGTTGTTTATCCCAAATGCGGGATTGTGCACCGCTGCGAGTACGCCATTCTTCTTTAATTACTTTACGTTCTTCATCTATTTGCTCTTCTTTGAGTGCGATATAACCAGACCAGTCATGCAGAACAAGTAAGCAGGAATCGACGATAGCTTCGCGTATAACCGGTACATCTGACAAGTTGTATACTGTTTCGTCGAAAGATGTATAGGCATTTACATTTGCACCAAACTTAACACCGATACTTTCCAGATAGTTGAGCATTGTTTTTTTGCCGGGATAGTTTTTGGTACCATTAAAGGCCATATGCTCAAGAAAATGAGCGAGTCCGGCCTGATTATCTTCTTCTTGCATCGAACCTACTTTCTGAGCTATATAAAAATCCGCTCTTTTCTCAGGATAAGCATTGTGTCTGATGTAGTAGGTAAGCCCATTATCCAACTTGCCGTATCTTACATCCGGATCGATTGGTAATTTTGGTCCTTGTGCTTCCATTAGACCGGTTACGGTTATAAAAGCAATTAAAATAAAAATTTTTCTCATATTAATCATTTAAAGGTGTATTATTTTATTGATAATTTTGTGTATACAGGTTTGTGATCAGATACAAATACGCTGTTTAACGTGTCTTGTAAAACTTCATAATCCAATACATTCACTTGTTTGCTAACAAAAATATAATCTATTCGTTCCCGCTTATCCATAGGGAGCCTTCCAAAGTCATGGAAGGTCCAGTCGGAACCGGAAACTTTAGATGCTACTGATTTACTATCGACCAGATATCCTTTTTTTGTAATATCTGTAATATTTTTTACGGCATCGGATACAGGTAGATCATTAAAGTCTCCTGTTAATACAACGGGCAGCCCGTTAGCGAGTTCATTTATTTTAGCAATTAATAGATTAGCCCCTTCTCTGCGTGCTGTAAGTCCCATGTGGTCTAAATGAGTGTTTATAGCAAATATGAGTTTGCCTGATTTCTTATCTTTCAAGATAGCCCAACTGGCAACTCGATTACATGCTGCATCCCAACCCATACTGCCCGATATATCAGGAGTTTGGCTTATCCAAAAAGTGCCTGACTTTTCTGCCGTAAATCTATCTTTTTTATATAATAGAGGAGAGAACTCTCCTTTATCTATGCCGTCATCACGTCCTACCCCTATTGCGCCGTATCCAGGTAGTCGCTCTAAAAAATCATTAAGTTGATTGTTTAAAACTTCTTGTCCTCCCATAATATCAATATCATATATATTTACAACTTTTGCAGCAGCATCTTTCCTGTATTGCCAATTATTGGGGCCATCTCCTGCATAGTCGAGGCGTACATTGAATGTCATTACATTTAAGTACATTGGTTTATTGCACGAAAGGAATAAGGATAGAATAAGTAATGTAAATAACGTTTTTTTCATTGTTGTTGATATTCTTATATTAGTCTTTATTTATAGAAATAAATCACATAGTTTAGGTAGGAAAATTATTGCTCCGCAAATAACAGATATTACAGATGCTACAAAAACAGCTGCCGCTGCCAAGTCTTTTATCTTTTTTATGGTTTCATTCCATTGGGGAGTAACATGATCGCACAAGTTTTCTATTGCCGAATTCATAATCTCGAGGCTGAAAACCATTGCTATGAGTATACATATGATTAACCACTCTATATTTGATATATTCAGTAAAAATCCTGCAATGATTACAGTAATTGTAATAGCAGTGTGTATTCTTGAATTATGCTCTTCTTTAAGTAAAATTTTTAATCCGTTAAGGGCGTATATTGCCGATTTGACGCGATCCCGAAATGAGATTTTTTTTGATCCCTTTTTTCCCATTGTTGAAAATTTTATTACGTGATCATATGAAATGCTAATTTAGTAACATTATTAAGAAATATCAATAAGTTTTTTAAACTTTTTGGCCCTTAAATTCACATAATATCAATGCTGATTTGCTTAAAGAACTAAGATTCCGTAAATTTGGGTTGTAGTTAAATATAAATTATATATACAATGAAAAAGTCAATATTCTATATTTTGTTAATTACGGGGCTATTCTCGTGCAGTAATTCCCAGTATGATTTGGATAAGATGAGTGCTGCTGTAAAACAGCATATCCGGAATAATGATGTGGAAAATGGCACTATTACTAAAATAGACAATCTGAGAGCTATCTCGTATGAAAAAATACCTGAAGGAAACAGGGAGTATTCGGACGATGTATACAGATGTAGGGTATTCATTCAGGGACATTGGTCTTATCAGAATAGTTATCGGATATTTAATATGAATGATACTATAAATTGTTACTTTAACAGTCAAAAAGTTTTCTTTAGAATGGACAATATATACGCAAATTGAGAATGATGGGCACAGGATTTTCTTTCAGGACTAGATGTTACTGAACAATGAATTGTACATGCAAAATATGGTAAATAAAATAAAAAAACCGGTTATCAACTGATAATCGGTTTTATTTATTTGGAAATAATTTATGTTTATTTCAATAGGTTTTCAACTTTTTCCGTCAATACTGATTTTTGCGCGGCGCCAACCTGCTTGTCTACTACTTCTCCATTCTTGATGAATAAAATAGTCGGTATATTACGAATCCCATATTTTGATGTGATTTCATCATTGTTATCAACATCTACTTTACCAATTGTAACTTTGCCTGCATATTCAGCGGCTAATTCTTCAACAATTGGACCTACCATACGACATGGACCGCACCATTCTGCCCAAAAATCTATAACCAATGGTTTGTCGGATTTCAAAAGATCTTCAAAGCCGGCATCTGTAATTTCTAAAGCCATAACTGTTATCTATTTGTTTGTTTATTATATATATATTATTTATCTACTTTTATGTCTCTGCAAAGGTAACTAATCTATTTAAAATATGAAAGAATCAATTTACTTTAAATATAAAACTTTCGTTTTCTGTCAGATAATCAATTAGTTCCTGTTTTACGCTTATCTTGAAGTTTCTCGAAAAAAGTTCTACTTTCATGTTTTTTTCTCCATCCACGACTTCAAAATATAACAAAGAATTTCCAGGATTGTTTTTAGTTAATGTAGACAGTTCTTCAATCATTTGGGTATTCATATCATGCAACGGTAAAGTTATGGTCAGCTTTTCTATCAAATTGTCCTTAATATCAGGCAAAAGTTGGATCGATTGAATTTTCAATTCTATCTGGTTGGCATCGAATCTTCGTCCTTGCACACGCCCTTTAATAAAAACATAGAGTCCCGGACGACCGTATTTTCCAAAGTTAATATAATCATCACCAAACAAAGGGATTTCTCCACTGCCTGTAAAATCCTCAATCCGGATTATCATAAAAGGCTTTCCGTTTTTAGTAATTCCCTCACGTACGTTACTAACCAATCCACCGAAAGAAATTTCTTTATTTTTAAGAGCATCTTTGTCTTCTATTTCGGACATACCTACATTGCAGGCATAGTTCAGTACTATTTTATATTCATCTAGCGGGTGGGCTGACAAGTATATGCCGATCAACTCGCGTTCTTTATTTAAGCGCTCTAAATCAGACCATTTCTCTACCTTAGGTATTTCAGGGTGCGCAATATCAAACGATGTATCGTCGCCAAATAGTGAATTAGCTGCTTGATTTTTATCTACCTGATATTTGTTTCCGTAACGTATAAGTTGATCTATAAAGGTTTCTCCTTTGGTATTAACACCAAAAAATTGTTCTCTGCTTATTTCACTAAAGGCATCAAAGGCTCCGGCTAAAGCCAAAGATTCTATATTCTTCTTGTTGCATGAGCTGAGGTTTACGCGTTCCACAAAATCGAAAATATTACTGAAAGTACCATTACGCCGGCGCTCCTCTATAATATTCATTACGGCACCTTCACCTACTCCTTTTACTGCGGCAAGGCCAAAGCGTATATCACCTGCTTTGTTTACTGAGAATTTGAGATACGATTCGTTCACGTCGGGGCCGAGTACATTCATGCTCATAGCCTTACATTCATCCATAAATTTGGTGATCTCCGTAATATTTGATAAGTTACGGGAGAGTACGGCTGCCATGTATTCCGATGGGTAATTTGCCTTCAACCACGCCGTTTGATATGCTATCCACGAATAGCATGTTGCGTGGGACTTATTGAATGCATAGGAGGCAAATTTTTCCCAATCCGCCCATATCTTTTCCAGGGTTTTCTTTCCATGTCCGTTTTTCGTTCCACCGGCAAGGAATTTTTCCTTTAGGGCATTCATTTTGTCGATAAGTTTTTTACCCATTGCTTTACGCAACTCGTCCGACTGACCCCGGGTAAAATCGGCTAACTGTCTTGACAATAACATGACCTGTTCCTGATAGACCGTAATACCATAGGTGTCGTTCAGATATTTTTCCATTTCCGGAATATCATATGCTATATCTTCATGTCCATGTTTACGTGCAATAAAAGATGGTATATAATCCATTGGTCCAGGACGATAAAGGGCATTCATCGCTATCAGGTCTTCAAATTTAGATGGCTGTAGCCCTTTCAGATATTTTTGCATGCCTGCGGACTCGAACTGGAATGTTCCGGTTGTTTTTCCTTGACTATAAAGCTCATAAGTTTTTGGGTCATCGAGCGATATCGTGTCAATATTTATATTTTCACCTGTCGTGTGCTTGATATTTTCGAGAGCATCTTTGATGATTGAAAGAGTTTTCAATCCCAGGAAGTCCATTTTGATAAGTCCGGTTTCTTCAATTACCGTACCTTCATATTGTGTAACTAAGATATTCTCGCCGGTTTCTTTATCTTCGGCGATACTGACCGGCACTATATCCGATATATCCTGTTGGCCAATGATAATACCACATGCATGAACTCCCACGTTGCGCACATTGCCTTCCAGCATCTGAGCATATTTGAGTGTGTCGCGCATTACCGGATCATTACTGTTGGCTGCTTCTTTCAGTTCGGGTACATATGCTATAGCGTCCTTTAATGTGACTTTCTTTTTGTCAGGAATACGATCCGGAACAAATTTAGCTAAGCGATTGGACTCCGATAGTGGCAATTTCTGAACACGGGCAACGTCTTTTATTGCCGATTTGGTTGCCATTGTACCATATGTGATAATGTGGGCAACACGTTCTTGTCCATACTTGTCAGTAACCCATTTCAATACTTTTCCGCGGCCGTCATCATCGAAATCGATATCAATATCGGGCATAGAGATACGATCGGGATTAAGAAAACGCTCGAACAGCAAATCATATTTTATAGGGTCGATGTCTGTTATACCCAGACAGTAAGCTACGGCTGAACCTGCGGCAGAACCCCGTCCCGGACCTACAGCAACTCCCATCTGACGGGCGGCAGCAATAAAGTCTTGCACGATAAGAAAATATCCGGGGAATCCCATCGTTTTCATTGTATCCAGTTCAAACTCTATACGCTCAGATATTTCAGTCTCTAAATTTTTCCCATAGCGCTTCTCTGCACCTATCATAGTGAGGTGTTTCAGATAGTCAGATTCTAGCTTGATACGAATTACATTGTCGTAGCCCCCTAAACGTAGATATTCTTTTTCTCCGAATTCTTTGATCAGATCGTCTTCATTATACAATAGCTTATAACCTTCCTTCGTTCCAAAAGATGCATCAATAGTAAAAAAAGGCATTAAGGCATCGGAGTCGATTGAATAAAACTCAACTTTATTGGCTATCTCCAGTGTATTTTCCATAACCTGAGGCAAATCACCAAATATCCGGGTCATTTCAGATTTAGTCTTTAGCCATTCCTGTTTCGTATAGCGCATACGGTTGGGATCATCGAAATCCTTACCCGTACTCAAACATATAAGACGGTCGTGAGCATCGGCATCTTCTTCATCTACAAAATGTACATCGTTGGTGCAAATGACTTTTACACCCATCTTTTCACCGATGCGTAATAATTCTTTATTTACTTTTTCTTGTAAAGGGTATGCTTCGATATTAGCATCCGGACGATTTGTTTTATGACGCTGAAGTTCGAGATAAAAATCTCCGCCAAAAAGATCCTTAAACCATTGTACGGATTTTTCGGCTTCTTCCATATTTCCGGCTTGTATCTTTTTGGGGATCTCGCCACCGAGACATGCTGTGGATACAATAAGCCCTTCATGATACTTTTCAAGTAATTCTTTATCAATACGAGGGCGCATGTAGAAACCTTCTGTCCAGCTACGAGAAACCATCTTTATCAAATTTTGATAGCCTTTCTTATTTTTAGCCAGTACTACCAAGTGCCAACCGCTCATATCGGGCTTACCTTCTTTTAAATGCCTTCCGCGGCGGGCAACATAGCATTCACAGCCAATAATAGGTTTGAATTTTTTCGATTCTTCTTCTTTTATTTTTGATTTTAATTCTCCTATAAGGTCTGTATTTTCCGGAGTTTCTTCTAATTTTTTTATTTCGGATTCCAGTTCTTTGATCGCGTTATCGAATTCGGAATTTTTCTTCTTTACATAATTAAAAAACTCTTTTATTCCGAACATAGCTCCATGGTCTGTCAGGGCAATGGCTTTCATATCGTCGGCTACTGCTTTGTCTACCAGATTTTGGATGCTGGCTTGTCCATCAAGTAAAGAATATTGGGAGTGGACGTGTAGGTGTACAAAATTATTCATATCTGCATAATTGCTTTTTCACAATGGGTAAAGTTACAACAAATAGAAGCTATAAACCAGAAAAACAAGAGTCAGTTTTCAACAACTATATTTTGGGACAGCCTCTTTTAGTTTTTTATCTGGGATTCGACGACTCTATTGATACTGTTTATGATCATATCTTCAAGTTTATCTTCGGGTAGGATTATATTGAAATTCTTCCAAAAATCAGGATCGTAGTTGTAATTTGTATCGGAAAATATATTGTGTGGTGAGAGCCGTTCGCTACGGGCAAAACTTTTTACATTTTCAGTACTTATTTCACAACTCACCATTTCGAACCATAAATGTAAGGTTGTTGCAAATAGGCGTCTCTTTCTTTTGACTTTAAATTCGATATCTCCACGAATATGGTTTACATAATAAATTCCGTCTATAGATGGTTTATACGAGACTGTGTACTGTGCTTTTTGGAGGGTTAGGTTGATATTTTTTGCTTTTCGCTCGACATATTGAGGAGTTGCTTTTGCAACGTATCCGGGATTTATTTCAAAACGGGCTTCTAAAAGCGCCTGGTTTTCTGCGTCAATAAATAAGTCACCCCTATACAAAGGCAGTTCAATCCCTTTTTTTTGTTCGAAAGAAATGACATTAACCCGTAGGTTATCGACGACACTTATGTCTGTATGGGTATATATGTATGGAGACTCTTCTTTGCTTTGTTCGATAAGGAAATCGGGTAATACTTTCATTACATCGAGAAGTAAACAAGCATTTATGCCTGATTTCATTTTCGTAAATATAGTATCACTCTCCTGCTTATTTATAATATTTCTCATCTTTACAAGCTTTACCTGATCGGCGCCTGCATCGTTTTGATAGCCTGTTTTATATATCTTTAATATTGCTTCAGTCAGGCTTATAACCTTTTTCTTATGTTCTACGCCTTCGCGATAGAATGTAGTAATGTATGCAGGTAAAGACGGGTAGTTTTCTTTTCTGTTGGCCATCATATTTCTCAGAACCTCCAAAGGATTAACAGCCCTAACGATGATCTCTTGTAATGGGACAACTTTTGGTTCTAAAGAAATGCGTACCGTTTGTCCGGCTAATAGCGAAATTTCTATTTCTTCATTCAGGTAGCCTATATGGGATAGTTTGATCGTACTTTTGGCTAACGAATCGGCGAGTGTTAATCTGAATTCTCCATTCTGATTGGTGATAGTACCGATGGTGGAATTATTGACTCCGATAGCACAATAAGCAATCGGTTCGTTGTTTATTTTGTCGTAGACGACACCTCCTAAAGTAATGAGATTATTTGTTGAAGCAATGGTGTCTTTGGTAGCTACAGTTATATTAGAAGATATATCACTTGGTATTTTTAATAATATATGATTTCTTATGACCGTAATTTCAAGCTTGTTATTTCCAATTATGGTGTGGATCGCTTCCCGTATGGTATATTCGCCTTTACGGATTTTTACGACTTTGTCATTGTTTATCTGTTGGCTGTCATATATAAAAAGATAACCCGTTTGATCGGATATTTGCTTTAATAGTTGATAAACGGTTTCTTTACTTTTGGTTATTTTTACTTTGCGGTTTAGTATATTTCCATCATCTGCCTGCAATATTATTGGAATGGAGATCAACAACAGGCAGGCGGCAATACGATGGAAAGTATTTTCAACCGCTATTTTCATATATATTTATTTTGTATTGGTAATAAAAATAGTATTTTGTTGTTGAATAAATTCAATATTTAGAGCTATACATATATATTTAACTATATCTGACTTAGTTTCATCGGAGAAAGACATTGTTATCAACCTGTCTTTAACCTGGGGCGCTACTTCTATATGGATGGAATCCGAATATGTATTGAGAACCCTGGCGATGTCTTCCAGCCGTTGATCTTTAAAATGTATGCTGTTAAAGTATTTTGAGAATTGTTCTATATCCGATGTCTGCATCGTATATAAATTACCTGCTTGCAACATGGCTGTTTCTCCTGCTTTTACAAAAACAAATTTCCCGTTTTCCTTTTCAGTTACTTTTACTTCACCATGCTTAACTGATATTGAAAAAGGCTCTTTATCCTGTATATTGAAGGCTGTTCCCAAAACTTGTATTGTCGCTTTTTCTGTATTTATTACAAACGGTTTTTTACGGTCTTTACTAATGTCAAAATAGGCATCGCCTGATAATGTTACTTCTCTTTTGTCATCGGCAAAGCGGGTAGGGTACTCTAATGATGCCGACCCGGATAGATATATCATAGAGCCATCCTCTAGGGTAGATACCAAAGTAGAGGCATCTTTATCATTGTTCAAAGTCAGCATATCAATTGTATAACTTTCTTTTGACTGTCTGCCGATGAATGCAAATGCAAGGCAAATACTTATAACAGCTATCGCGGCTGCCCATTTTAAGGGTGTCATATGAAATATGCTTTGTTTTGGTTTATTGTCAGCATCAGACAACAAACCATCCTCCTCTAGCCGGCTGTATAGTTTATTCCACGCTTGATCTGTAATCCTATTATTGTTTTCTTTTAAAGTCATAATACTTGTTTATATTTTTCAATTTCGTGCCTTAGTTGACTGTATGTTTTAGACATCTCAGCTTCGACTGTTTTGATGGATACAGATAATAATTCTGCTATTTCTTTATATTTTTTCCCTTCCATTCGATGCATTTTGAATATCTTAAGGCGTCTTTCCGGTAGTTTTCGTAAGGTTTTGTTGACTACGTCTTCCAATTCTTTATACTCTATTTCTTCTTGAGGGGTAGAAGGTGTACTATCTTCCAATTCAGTCTTGTTGCTCAATACTGTTTCCCGATGGCGGCTTTCAACGTTTATGCGTTCGTGATATTGCAGGGATTCATTTCGCACAGCTTTGTATAAATAGCTTTTTAAGGAGCGGTATATTTGTATGCTCTCTCTTTCTTTCCATAGGATGTAGAATAATTCTTGTACTATTTCTTCTGAAACGTCCTTGCGACCGGTTATGCCGAGAGCGTACAAATAGAGAGAAGAATAATATTGCTTAAACAGACTTTCAAAAGCCTTGATATTCCCTTCTTTTATTTTTCTCAATATTATCAAATCATTCAACATAACCAATCAGGACTAAAAAAGATGATCACCCTACCTAATAAAAACCCTTTATATCTTTATTGTTGTTTCTTTAATTTGCTGACAGCCGCGTCCAATGATTCTGTCGGCTCTATAATGTTGTAATCTTCCCAGAAATTTGAATCGTAGAAACTCCTTACTTTGTCCGACAATACTTGATTTTTGTTGAATGAATCCTTGTGAGAAATACTGCTTACATTGTCTTCCCTTTTATCTGTTACAACCATTTCGGAAACAATAGTATATCCTGTAGAAAATAGTTTGCGTTTCCAATCACATTTAAAGCGAACCTCATTCCGGACATAATTTAAATAGCTTATTCCATCAATGGTTTTATATGTTACCAGATATGATACATCTTCGGGCTTGAAATGCATGCCAAAGGGTTTCTTTTTGAGGATTGCTTGTGTAGCTTTATTCCGGTCATCCATGCTCAGGCTGAATTCAGCTCTCGAAAAAGTCAAGGTTTCGTTGTCTATATATAGTTTCCCGTAGAATAATGCATAAGGGAGTACTACTTGTGGCTGAAAACTAACTACATAATGCAGATGCTCATCTATCATGACAGGGTTCTCCATCTTGAACTTGTAATAGTGAAGGGTTTCTTTATCCAGCAGGACATCTTTATTTTTAACAACATCCAGATAGGTAGACAGGGTAGGGCCACCCTCAAATTTTACAATCAGTGTATCGCCGGGTTTAGGGCTAAGAAGTTTACGTCCTTTGTATATCTGTACCCTGTCGCGATCGGTTCCTTCTGTGTACGGAGTTTTATATATATTGATTATTGCTTCTGAAATATTAATATAATTGCGTCTTTTTCTTACAGTTTCGCGGTAAAATCCCGTAAGCATATTTTTATTGTGACTGTTGTTCACTGCTATTTTTTCAATTGCTTTTTCTACTAGCTCCAACGGATCTGTCGGATGAACAATTACCTCTTTCAGGGTTCGGTCGTTCGGTGTCAGCAGTATGGTTATATTATTTAATGCATCTGACTTAACCGGAAATTGCTGGTTGAAATATCCGATATGAGATATTTCCAATGTCTTCACTTGAATGCTATCCTTTATTTTTATAGAAAATCCCCCGTCAGCATTTGTTACAGTGCCAATGCTTGTACCATGAACAGAAATGTTTACATATTCGAGCTTCTTGTTAGAGCGTTTGTCCTTTACAACTCCTGTGACAGTAATATAATCTTGCGCAGCTACAGATAGCGTAGCTAACATCAAAGATATAACAATGAGGAAGTGTGCTGTTTTAATATATTTTGTTTTCATGACTAATATATTTAGATTATTAATTAAAACCTTCTACTAATATGATTGTTCACGAAACAAAAACCCTATGGAAAAATAAACTTTTTATTTTTTTCTCGATTGTATACTTTGAACACCGATCAGGCTGTCGTAACGTTGTCCCGGAGGTCGATGATAAACAAATATCAAATATTCGTTTTCTGTTTCGTAATAATTCCCTTCTATTTTAGCTGTAGAATAATTATTACCCGATTTGGTAAGGTACAAATAATTGTATAATCCCTGTTTCAATAATAAAGACAAACGGTATTCCTTATTTTCTGCGTCATATATCATACGGTATTTATCTGTAAAATTATTATCTGTAAAATTTCCGTTAATAAAGATATCTTCCGCCATAGGAGTATCCATGGGTAAAGTAAAGGTGGTGTTGAAATAGTCGGCTTCCGTTTCGCTCTTATCGCTTTCATTGCTTCTAATTACAAACTTTCCGTTCTGATCCTGATCGTAACTGTAAGAATGTCCCGCGCGTATTTTATCAGGTACTATATACATAGAATAAGTAGGCCGGTTGTATTCTATATGTTCCACATTCAAACCGTTATATCTGTAACTCGATAGTTCAAACCTACGGTATTCGTTGCCGGCTTCAAATATGAGATTCCGGTTATGCTCGTATATCAATTTCCCCGGGCTTATATACGTTGGCTTTAAATCGGATCTTTCTGTGTCCAGCCGGTTGTTTTGCCAGGCAAATACTTTAAGGTCTCTGTGAGGATCCCGAATACTTACGTTTTGATGCAGTAGTGTAAAAGACAGTTGTTGATGCGCACGGTTTGTATCGATGTCAGTGTTGGAGGAAACGGTTGCGCCGATACTTAATTGCGAATCCAGTACGGAAAAACATGCTGTAAGTAAAATATTGTCAGGCCATCCGTCCTCATAAACTTCTACTGCGTAATTTCCTGACAGCCGAAGCTTTACATCCCGATTTGGTATTTCAATCTCGAAATGGGTATACTCGACCGTTGTGTTACGTGAAGCAGCATAGTCTTCTATCAAATTGTTATTAAAACCATCGATATAATCAGCTTCCGACAATTCCTGGCTAAGTTTCCAGAAAGCATCGCAATGAATAATTCTATATCTTAATCTATTGAAAGAGTCTTCCGATATCCGGTCGAAACTGATATTTATCCGGCTGTTTTCTTTTAACTTTATGACAGGCATTTGTCCCCAGTCCCCATCTTTGTTGACTTGTATAGTGTATATTTCGGGAGATATAGCTTGTGTATGGTATACCTGAGCAGAAGAAATCAGGCTGAAAATGCAGACTATTGGTAAGAGTAAATATTTCATAGTTTATTATCAATGTGATTGATACAAATGTACATGAAAATATTTACTGATACTAATCGGTACAAAATAAAAAAGGAAGCATATAGCTTCCTTTATATTTTATAATCCAGCAATCTTATGCAGGATGAATTGCTTCAGTCGGACATGCATCTGCACAAGTACCACAGTCAGTACAAGTATCAGGATCGATTTTATAGATATCTCCTTCTGAAATTGCACTCACCGGACACTCGTCGATACAAGTACCACAAGCAATACAGTCTTCACTAATTACGTAAGCCATGACTTTTGTTTTTTAATATTATTACTAACTTTGATTCGGCAAATATAATTAGTTTTTTTATTAGACCAAAATAGATATCATTAGATATTGCATATATTTATAGTGTTATATTTATAAAAAAAACGACTTTGCGTATTTAATTGGCTATTTTTTAGTTTGTTATGAACGGTGGGCGGTCGATGTTTTTATTTTGAATAATAATGGATGTGGAATGACGTTTTATAATAAAATGTATATTGTGAAATCAAATAAATCATATATTTTTTTACTTTTACTGTTTTTTTCGGTGACATTGCATTCGCAAGTGAGAAAGTCCGATAATCAACCTTTTGCAGACCAGAAATTGCATCATCTTGGGTTTATGATTGGTTTTCAGGCGCAGGATTTGATAATGTCGCATACTGGTTATGTTGGTTCGAATGGTGAAGCCTGGTTTGCAGAGATTCCGTCCTATTCGGTCGGTTTCAGTGTCGGTATCATAGGAGACAGGTATCTCAACGAATATATGAATTTGCGTCTAAGTCCGGCATTACATTTCGGAGAACGTAGATTTATATTTAAAGAACAAACTTCGGGAAAAGAAGTAGAGTCTGCTTTGAGAAGCAATTATCTGACAGTTCCATTGCACTTGAAATTTAGCGCTCCACGTATCAAAAACGCGAGACCCTACTTTCTGGCAGGAGGATATGGAGCCTTTAATTTAGCTCAAAAGAAGGATGATGTTTTGCGCTTTAAATCTATGGATTATGGTCTTGAGTTTGGAGTCGGTTGTAATATCTACCTCCCATTATTTAAACTTTGTCCGGAGCTAAGATTTTCGTTTGGCCTTGTTGACATTGTTGACAAAGATCGTTCAGACCTTACTGATAAAGATATGCAGAAATATACACAAGCCATATCGTCGGGCAAAACCAGGATGATTTCATTGATTTTCAATTTTGAGTAAAAATGAATGCCAAAGAGAAAAAAAATGCCCTGTTCATTGTTATACTCCTGCAATGAAAATAAAAATAAAGGAGGTTATGCGCTATTCCGGCCCAAGAATGTTTCGTCATAATCCGTTTTTAGCTATCGCCCACTTGGTTAGTGAATTAAATGGGTGGTCAGGAAAATAATATTTTGTGGAAAGAATAATAAAGACATCCTATTTCATGTAAAAAAAGTTAAATCTTTTGATTTTTTTAAAAGTAAAACCGACTTATTATAAGTGCGCTTACTATCTTTGCACTCAATTTATTAAAAAAATATTCAATGAATGGGAATTGTAGTAAGTCGACAGATCCGAATAATGATATAAGCTTCCTGATATGGAGAATCATGAAGTATTGGCAGAGAGGTAAACAAAGATTATTAGACGAGTTTGGGATTACCGGCTCTCAAATGGAACTTCTTGGCGCTATATGTTATATGTCGGAATATAAAATGGAGGCAACTCAGATTATTTTGTCTCAAGAGACAGAGATTGATCCGATGACTACTTCTACTATCTTGCGCAATTTACAAAAGAAAGGACTTGTCAGCAGACGTGAGAGCACAACCGATACAAGAGCTCGAATAGTGGAAGTGACAGATGAAGGTGTCGCTCTTTTTTTTAGGGCGAAAACTAAGATAGAAGAAAGCCAGGAGGAATTATTTAAAAATATTGATAAACAAGGTTTGGTAACACATCTCCGGTTATTGTTGAGAGAGATGGATCGCTTAAATAAATCGAACAGTTAAAATAAATATTAGGTTATGGATTTAAAGAAGATTGTTTTTGGAGCAGTAGCTCTTATGGTTATAACACTGTCTTGCAGTAAACCTGCGGATAAAAAGGAAGAGGCTCCGCAAGAATTGGGGACGACTGTCTTAAGTGAGCAGAATGTGCAGTTGGAAACCGTTTATCCTGCAACTATCAAGGGGCAAGAAGATATTGAAATCAGACCACGTGTAGATGGATTTATCGATGCTATTTACGTGGATGAAGGTTCTGTAGTAAGAAAAGGCCAAAGCTTATTTAAAATTAACTCTCCACAATCGGATCAAGCTTATACAACTGCTTTAGCGGCAGTAAGCAGTGCCGATGCTCAGGTGAAAACAGCTCAACTGAACGTTGATCGTATCGCACCTTTGGCAAAGGAGGGTATTGTTAGTGTGACTCAATTAAAGACCTATGAAAATGCTCTTGAGTCGGCAAAAGCTACATTAAAGCAGGCTAATGCTCAACTAAAAAACGCTACAGACATGAAGAGCTGGACAAATGTAACCAGTCCCGTTGATGGAGTCATGGGTTCTATTCCATACCGTCAGGGCAGTTTAGTAAACTCATCTAATGCATTAACAACAGTATCGAGTACAAAAAATGTTTTTGTTTATTTCTCTATCAACGAAAAAGAACTGGTTTCGTTGCTGGATGGACTTGAAGGTAAAACCCAGGTGGAGAAAATAAACAATCTGCCGGAAGTAACACTGAAAATGGCTGATGGAACTATTTATCCGGAAAAAGGTAAGATTAAAACGATTACCGGACAAGTAAATGTAACTACCGGTACAGTAAATCTTAGAGCCGATTTTCCTAACCCGGACGGTATTCTGAGAAGCGGATTCAGTGGAAACGTTATTATTCCCAGACATATCGATAATGCAATTGTAATACCTCAAGATGCAACTAAGATGCAGCAAAATAAATATCTGGCATTTAAAGTTCAGGGAGATACAATGGCTGTACAAACACTGGTCTCCGTGATACCTACGCCTGATGGTAAGAGCTATGTGATCACAAGCGGATTGAAAGCCGGAGACCGTATCGTATCGGAAGGTTTGATTACGATGGCTGATGGTAAAAAAATCAAAGTGAAGAAATAAATTATTGCATACAAACAATAAACATAAAAAACAATGTTAAAAACATTTATAGAAAGACCTGTACTTTCTACTGTTATTTCTGTCATTATTGTAGTGTTAGGGATTATTGGTCTGGCTACCTTGCCTATAGAACAATATCCCGATATTGCACCTCCGACAGTACAGGTTCAGGCAAATTACCCCGGAGCAAATGCCGAGGTGGTAATGAACAGCGTGGTTATTCCCCTCGAAGAGCAGATCAATGGTGTGGAAGGGATGACATATATGACATCGTCAGCAAGTAACGGACAAGCTACAATCAGGGTGTTTTTTAAGCAAGGTATCAATCCGGATATTGCAGCAGTAAACGTACAAAATCTGGCGGCGCGCGCTACACCATTACTCCCTCAAGAGGTTACTCAGTTAGGTGTGATCGTATCAAAACAGCAGAATAGTACATTGCTGGGGTTAACCATCAGTACAGATAACCCCGACTACGACGGGGAATTTCTTCAAAACTATGCAAATATTAATATCTTACCTCAGATAAAGCGTGTATTTGGGGTTGGTAATGCAAATGTGTTTGGGGCAAGAGACTATTCGATGCGTATTTGGCTGAAACCGGATGTGATGTCTGCCTATAAAATTTCGATTAAGGAAGTTTCGGCTGCCCTGGCCGATCAGAATATTGAAGCAGCCCCTGGTGAATTGGGTCAAAACAGTGACCAGTCGTTTCAGTATACGATGAGATATACGGGGAAACTTAAATCAGAGGAGGACTTCGGTAATATTATATTGCGTTCTCAGGATGGTCAAATACTAAGATTAAAAGACGTTGCTAAAGTTGAACTAGGTTCGTTGTACTATGGCGTTGTATCTCAGACCGATAGAAATGAATCGGTATTTATAATGATCAATCAGACCGCCGGATCGAATGCTCAGGAAGTAATCAAAAATGTTAAGGGCGTACTAAATGATGCGGAAAAATCATTGCCGTCAGGAGTTAAGTTCAACTATATGATGGATTCCAGCGAGTTTTTGGATGCATCCATTGAAAAAGTTATCCATACTCTTCTTGAGGCTTTCGTACTTGTATTTATTGTCGTATTCGTATTCTTACAGGATTTTAGATCTACTCTTATTCCTGCTATAGCTGTGCCGGTTGCTATTATAGGTACCTTTTTCTTCTTGCAGGTATTTGGATTTTCCATCAATCTGTTGACATTGTTCGCGTTGGTACTCGCTATCGGTATTGTGGTCGATGATGCTATAGTCGTCGTCGAGGCCGTCCATGCTCAGTTAGATGCAGGAGAGAAAGATCCCAAAGTGGCTACAATGACAGCTATGAAGGAAATCGCTCCGGCCATTGTATCTATTACGTTGGTCATGTCGGCTGTGTTTATTCCGGTCAGCTTTATTGGTGGTACTACAGGGATATTCTTTAAACAGTTTGGTCTGACGCTTGCTATCGCGATTCTTATTTCGGCAGTCAATGCGTTGACACTGAGTCCTGCTCTTTGCGCGTTATTCCTGAAACCTCACGATGAGGAACACAAGAAAAAAGGGCTTATTCAACGTTTTTACTACTATTTCAATATGATGTTTAATAGTGCTACTCGTAAATATAAAAATAGCCTGCAATTTTTAGGAAGAAGAGGACATCGTTGGATTACCGTAGCTATAATACTTGTTTCATCAGTCGTCCTATTTGGGCTAATGAAAATGATACCTACAGGTTTTGTTCCTAATGAGGATAGTGGTGGCGTTATTGGATTTGTAACATTGCCTCCCGGATCATCATTAGAAAGAACAGATTCTATCGTAAGTCAGCTCGTTGAGGAAGCGCAAAAAATAGATGGAGTTAAGAGTGTGACAAATATCACCGGAGTAAACTTTATGGCCGGTATGAATAGTTCTTACGGTACAGTCATTGTAAAAATGAAGACATGGAATGATCGTAAACTATCCACAAATGAAGTGTCTGCTATATTGAAAGAAAAAACGAGTCATATAAAAGACGCGACATTTTTCTTTGTTGCTACTCCTACACTTCAGGGATTTGGTTTAGGCGCCGGTGTTGATATGCAATTACAAGACCGTACCGGAGGCGATATCCTTAAATTTAATGATGTCGCTCAAAATTTAATACAAAAACTAAGAGATAGAAGTGACGACGTAATGATGGTTATGTCTAACTTTAATCCGTCTTTCCCACAAAAAGAAATATCGGCGGATCTGGCTAAAATAAAAGCGGCAGGACTTACACTTAACGATGTAATGGGATCATTACAGGCTTATGTTGGTAGTTCGTATGCATCGACCTTTAATCTGTATGGTAAACAGTTCAGGGTGGTAATGCAGGCTTCTCCGGAATACAGGCGAAAACTGGAAGACTTAAATGGCTTATATGTGAAGACCGCGTCGGGAGAGATGGCTCCTGTTACAGAGTTTATTCACGTAAAAGATATAGATGCACCTCCTACATTAAGCCGTTTCAATATGTATTCTTCTATAGATGTTACAATTGTGCCTAATTTTTATGCCGGAAAAAGTACAGGGGATGTGTTACAATTGGTACAGGAAATGTCTCAGGATAAAACAATCTTTCCTGACGGTTATAGCTATGAATATGGCGGTATGACACGCGAGGAAGCCAATAGTGGTAGTCAAACAATATTGATATTCGGTATATGTTTGATCTTTGTATATTTATTGCTTTGCGCGTTATATGAAAGTTATATTATTCCTCTGGCTGTTATTTTCTCTCTGCCTGTTGGATTGGCAGGGGTGTTTATCTTCCTGATGATATTTGGTCTGTCGCGGGGTATTGTAAATAATATCTATGTGCAAATATCAATGATCATGTTGATAGGTTTGCTGGCGAAAAATGCCATCTTGATTGTAGAATATGCGTTGCAGCGTCGTCAACAAGGTATGAGTATTATCGAGGCTGCCGTGAATGGCGCAGTCGCACGCCTTCGCCCGATTTTGATGACATCTTTTGCGTTTATCGCCGGGCTATTTCCTTTGTTTATTGCTACAGGAGCAGGTGCGATTGGTAACAGGTCTATTGGTATTAGTGCGATTGGAGGTATGTTTGTAGGTACTATGATTGGAATATTGGTTATTCCGTCTTTGTATATTATATTCCAAGCTATTCAGGATAAATTCAGTAAATCGGGAATGATAAACTCTAATGATGAGTTAATTAATAAAAAATGAGGATCATGATAAGAAAATATACAAAAGGTGCTATTCTATTGGGAGTGATACTTTCAACGGGATTCACCTCCTGCGGGGTTTTTAATACGAATAAATATAAATCTCCTGAGGTAGATACTCAATATTTATTCAGAGGAGAAGATCCTACGGATACAACATCTATTGCGAATATTCCATGGCGTGAATATTTTACCGACCCGGCTCTTCAAGCTTTAATAGATGAGGGGTTAAACAATAATTATGATCTGCGGATAGCTGTTACACGAATACAGCAGGCAGAGGCTAGCCTATATGTCGCTAAGTCGGCATACTTTCCAACAGTAGCATTAGCCGGGCAGATAGATCATACCAGAACGAGCGTGTCTAATGGAAAAGAACGTATACTTGGTTACGATGCCGGCACTAAGTATAGCTTAGGCGTGGTTGTGCAATGGGAAGCCGATATATGGGGTAAACTAAATAGTAAATCGAAGGCTCAATATGCACAATATGTTGGTACCCACGCCTATCGTAATTTGGTGCAGACTTCTTTGATCGCTAATATAGCTACTTCCTATTATTCTCTCTTGGCTCTTGATGAACAACTGAAGGTGACCAAAGAAACTATTGGATTATTGGAGGAAAGTACAAAAACAATGGATGCTATGATGCAGGCCGGAATGACGGGTATGAACCGGGCTGCGGTAAAGCAAAGTGAAGGTTTACTTTACAGTACTAAGGTGAGTGTGCCTAATTTGGAAATGCAGATAAATCAATTGGAGAATTCCTTATCTTTAATGTTAGGACGTAAACCGGGTACTATTGCAAGAACATCTATAAGCAATCAAGTTATACCTTCACAGTTAGCGTTTGGTGTTCCGGCGCAAATGTTGGCCAAACGTCCTGATGTATTGCAAGCTGAGATGGCATTCCGATCTGCATTTGAAATGAAAAATGCCGCGCAAAGGTCTTTGTATCCTTCAATAACATTAACCTCTGGAATGGTAGGCTTTGCTACTGTCAACACGGTATCTCAGTTTTTCAAGCCTGAAAATTTATTAGCTAACATAATTGGAGGTCTTACGCAACCATTATTTGCCGGCAATCAGTTAAGAGGGCAATTGAAAGTTGCTAAAGCTCAACAACAAGAGGCTTTACTGACATTCGAAAAAACAGTATTGTCCGCAAGCCAGGAGGTATCTAATATTTTATATACTTTCGATACTTCTCTCCGAAAGAATGAGGATAGAACGAAACAAGTAGAGTCTCTGGATACAGCGGTTAACGATACAAAAAAATTATTGATAAGTGGTGAGGCAAATTATACAGAGGTATTGCAAGCCGAACAAGGTTTATTACAGGCTCAATTAGGACAAGTAAGTGATAAACTGGAACAACTCCAAGCTACAGTAAATCTTTATAGAGCTTTGGGCGGTGGTGTAGAATAAGAACTGATAATACACAAAAGAGTAGGGGGCTATCCATTTTGGATAGCTTCCTGTTTTTTTATTTATCTCTGAACTCTAATATGTCTCCCGGTTGGCAGTTCAGCTCTTTACATATAGCCTCCAATGTACTAAATCGTATAGCTTTAGCCTTTCCTGTTTTCAAAATAGATAAATTGGCAGGAGTTATATCTATTTTTTCTGATAATTCATTTAATGATATTTTCCGTTTAGCCATCATCACATCCAGATTTACTATTATTGCCATAATCTTTATTATTTTAATGGAAGATAGTCTTTAACGTTTGTATTTAACAAAAATATCACTTTAGCATATGCCGGAACAATAGTAGAACAAGTATCTATGACATATTCTTTCACTTGATCTCTTAATTCACAGGTGGTTTCTGTTATTTTATCAAAGTTACATACCGATACAATCGCATAATATATAATAGCTACACAGGCTATTTTTATTGTTGGAATCATGAGTTCTTATTATATGGTTAAATCCTGTTCTTCTTTTATTTTTAAGGACATTTTGAGTATTTCCGCCAGAATCAGAATTACCAGTCCCAATACCAACATCATGTAATCCGGTTGTCCCATTACAATTTGGTAATTCTCGATTTCCATTATACTTCGTAGTATCATAGCCTCATTTACAGTATAAAATATTTCTATAATGGAAAATAATAATAATAGCCATCCCAATACTCTGGCTCGGAGAATAAGACTCGATGTTATAATCCTGTTCTTCGTTATAGAGTATATGATGCTGAAAAATAGTATAGGAGAAAATAACAAGCTAAAAGCCAGAATTGTAATAAAAACTATACAGACAAGCTTTATTATCTTTAGCCCCGAGGGGATAGCGTTATATGAAGAATTAGTTTTTATAAGATACCTGTTTGCTTCAGCCGAAATATATTGGCTATCCTTTTCGTTTTTTAGTTGTTCGTGGAAAGTGTATTTTCCTTCTTTAGGTTTGAGATTCAGATAATAAACTTCATAACTAAAATCCTTGTCAGCTCCTTTTTTAAAGCCTTCCATGAAATCAGCACTGCCTTGATAGGCGCTATTCGCAATGATAACCATATACACGATGGTCAAGAGTATACAGTAAATTTTTATTTTCAGATTCATAGTAAAAAGCATATAAAATTATTCTTTCACAAAGCAATAAATATTTTCTGAATTACGCAAATATTTTATCGAAAAACAATAATATTTATAATTAGTGTTAATAAAAAAGGCAGGAATAATATTATTCCTGCCTTTTCTACTAATTATTCAGATAATCAATATACATGACCGTCGTCTTTCAGATCTTTGACGTCTAAACGCTTTTTTTCTAATGCATACCATGCATAGATAATATATCCTAATACAAATGGCACCAACAAAGAAACTATACTCATCACAGTCAAAGTAAACTCGCTGGATGAAGAATTTTCTATTGTCAATGAACTTTGTAAATCTGTTGAAGGATAATATGCAGTATTGTTATATCCTGTTATGAGTAACAACATACATACAGTAAGCACTGTGCCTACGCCCGTAAACCAAATACCGCAGCTATATTCTTTGCTTAACAGAGTTTTTCCAATACCGAATAATACGAGCAAAACTCCTGCAAGAAATACAATGCCTACAATAGGCATTTCTATTAGATTAATAAAATACTTATATTGAACTAATTCTACAACCTTCGTCGCAGGGTCTACAGCATAACCTTTGTCGAGGAACGTCCAGATAACAAATGCCAAAAATACTACTACAAATGGAATAGCATTGTATAGTAGGAATTTACGTGAACGTGCAACCAACGTTTCATCCTTTAGGCGATTAACAAAGAATAAGCAGGCTAATGTGCGGGCAAGGAAGAATACAGTAAGTCCCAGCAACCAGCATCGAGGCTCAGCTAAAGCCTCCAATCCATGCCATTCCGATCCCCAACCGCTTATTGTCGGATTAAGAACATCTGTCAGATTCTCTTTATTTACATAAAAGTCTGAACCGGTAAAGAAGGTAGCAAGGGCAGCGCCAACGAGGAATGTTCCTAATAGTCCATTGATAAACAAAAACCATCTGTATGTGTTACGTCCGTATACATTACCCGGTTTTGATTGAAATTCGTAAGAGACAGCTTGTATTACAAAGCACAAAAGAATAGCCATCCATACCCAGTATGCTCCACCAAAACTGGTAGAATAGAATAACGGGAATGATGCGAAAAAAGCTCCTCCAAACGTAACAAGGGTAGTAAATGTATATTCCCACTTGCGTCCTAATGCATTAACAAGTATCATGCGCTCCTTTTCGTCTTTGGCCAATGAAAATAGCATCGACTGACCTCCCTGCACAAACAGAAGGAATGCAAATATCCCCCCGATAAGGCATATAAGGAACCACCAGTAATGTTGTAAAAATGAATAATCCATAGTTATATCGTTTTTTAGACTTCTTGAGTTTAAATCTTGAAATCTTGAAATTATTAAATCTTGAAACTTAAATTAATGAGATTCTTCCGGACCTTTTTTGATTTGATTCAACATGATTTTTATTTCTGCTATAAGAAGAGCAGTAAATAAAGCAAAGAACAGGGAGAATGAAATAATTACAGACTTAGCCGAGATAGCGGAGACCGCAGCCTGGAGAGGCAGTATATCCTGAATAGCCCAAGGCTGGCGTCCAAATTCGGCTACCATCCATCCGGCCTGACCTGCGATATACGGCAGCGGAATAGTCAAAATACACGCCCAAAGAATCCACTTTTTGTTTTCAATATCTATTTTACGATAAATAAGGAAGCAAAGAACAGCAAATAATAAAATGAAATAACCACCTAAATAGATCATAAGGTGAAAACTCCAATACGTAAGAGGAATATTCGGAATCAATTGCTCAGGTGTATCTAAATATCCATAACCAAAATAGGCATAGTTAGTCATCAATACATCCTTCTGTTGAAGAGCGGCTGTTTCATCACCTGCTTTTTTTGCTTTTCTATAATTATTCAAGGCTTGTTGAGCGATTTCGCCCTTAGCCTTTTTCTCGGCAAAAGACAACGCTATATTTCCATCCGGCTCTTTGTATCCACCGTTTATGATATCTTTAATGCCGGGAACGTAAGCATCCAATTCACCGAAACTTAACCATGACAACCCTTTTGGTATACTAAAATTAATAAGATAAGGATCTACATCGTCAGTGTAAGACTCCTTCGCCGGATTAGGAATGGCAAAAGCGATAAGATCTACTCCTTCTTTACCTTCGTACAAGCCTTCCATCACGGCCAGTTTCATAGGTTGTTTTTCCGCTATTTGCTGTGCCGAACCATGACCTGTATACAGCGTTAGCAAAGAAGCCACCAAACCAAAAACAGCAGCGATCTTCATACTTTGTTTAGCTAATTCCAGATTTCTCTTTTTTAGCATATACCATCCTGATATACCGGCAACAAATACTGAGCCTAGTATCCATGACGAAATCACTGTGTGTAAAAATTTATTTATGGCTACAGGAGATAGTGCCACAGCCCAGAAGTCGACCATTTCGTTACGAGATGTATCAGGATTAAATTCCATTCCTACAGGGTATTGCATCCAGGCATTGGCAACCAGTATCCATAATGCGGAGATTGTAGCGCCTGTAATAGTCAGCCATGTAGCTGCCAAGTGAGCTTTTTTACTTACACGTTTCCATCCGAAGAACATGATAGAAATAAATGTGGCTTCCATAAAGAAAGCGACAATTGCTTCGATAGCCAAAGGCGCTCCGAAGATGTCGCCAACAAACAAGCTGTAATTAGACCAGTTGGTTCCGAATTGGAATTCGAGAATAAGTCCGGTAGCAATTCCGATAGCAAAATTGATACCGAAGAGTACCATCCAGAATTTAGCGGTTTTTTTCCACTGTTCGTTACCTGTACGTACATACATTGTCTCCATGATTGCCATAATAATCCCTAACCCCAAAGTGAGAGGGACAAACAACCAGTGATACATTGCCGTCATTGCAAACTGGGCTCTTGACCAGTCTATTAACGATGCATTTAGTAGTTCCATAAATAATAATTTTAATTAATAAATATATGAGGTCTATATTAGTTTGCTAAGAATCGATCTCCTTACTAAGAGCCTGTTTAAATTTCTAACGAATATTTTCTTATATAGATTAAGAAACTGGTTCTTCATTCATTTTTAGCCTCTTTTTGCCTGATTTATCCTTTTACTCAGTTCATATAGCCCGCTATTATCACTTCGTAAAAGAATAAATCAGTCTGAAAACAATTCTAAAAATTTGAATGATATAAATTTAAACAGACTCTAATTCATTTCTAAGCATTGCGAAGAAATTAAATTTTGGCATCCATTCTTCCATATTGTGTGTTGTTTATATTATAAGCTTAATTCTTTGTACTCTAATCCAAAGGTTTGTGCAACGGCTTTATATACGATATCACCGTTCACAATATTTAGTCCTTTGCGAAGATCATTGCGTTCTTTGCATGCTTCTTTCCAACCCTTATTGGCTATATTCAAAGCATAAGGCAGGGTTGCGTTTGTCAGAGCCAAGGTAGATGTCATTGGCACTGCGCCAGGAATATTAGCCACGCAGTAATGTACTACATCATCTATCACAAATACGGGATCGAGATGCGTTGTTGGTTTTGAAGTTTCAAAACATCCTCCTTGGTCGATAGCTACGTCTACCATTACAGTACCGGCCTGCATATCTTTTAGCATGGTTTTCGAAATTACCTGAGGGGCTTTGTCTCCGGCTATCAATACAGCACCCACAATAAGGTCTGCGTCTTTACATAATTCTTTTACGGTATAAGTGTCCGAATATCTTGTTGTTATATTTGCAGGCATAATGTCGCTCAAATAACGTAACCTGGCCAGGCTTTTATCCAGAATAGTCACTCTGGCTCCCATTCCGGCCGCTATTTTGGCAGATTGCGCTCCAACTATACCGCCACCGATCACTATTACATGGGCCGGTTTAACACCAGGGACTCCACCTAATAAGACACCTTTGCCCAGATGAGGTTTTTCAAGAAAGCGTGCACCTTCTTGTATTGCCATACGTCCGGCTACTTCACTCATTGGTACCAATAGAGGCAAAGACCGGTCTGGCAATTCTACTGTTTCGTAAGCTATACAAATCGCCTTGCTTTTTATCATGGCTTCTGTAAGCTCCAGGCTGGATGCAAAATGAAAGTACGTAAATATTATCTGATTTTCGCGTATAAGGTTGTATTCCTGCTGTATTGGCTCTTTTACTTTTACGATCATGTCGGCGATAGCATATGTATCTTCTATAGTCGGCAATATTTTAGCCCCGGCATTCGTGTAGTCCGTATCGGCAAATCCGCTGCCTACACCGGCTGTCGTCTGCACATACACATTATGTCCGTTAGCTACTAATTCAAGTACGCCTGCAGGTGTTACAGCCACCCGGTTTTCAAAAGCTTTGAGTTCTTTAGGGATTCCAATTTTCATAATATTTCTTTAATTTAATATGTTAAAACAATTAAGTTTTTCTGCGCATTACGCTTCCCCGATAGGTCCGTCGCCTATAGGAGGGAAGAATCCGGATGAATTGTCGGCACTAATTGGCCCGTTTTGCGATTCAAATCTGTTAATGTTTTCATTTAGGGCATATAACAGACGTTTCGCGTGTTCGGGCGTTAATATTATCCGGGACTGAACTTTTGCTTTTGGCAGTCCGGGTAATATACGTACGAAATCGATGACGAATTCTGATGAAGAATGAGCTATGATAGCTAGATTGGAGTATATTCCTTGAGCAACGTCTTCCGGTAGTTCTATTTGTATTTGATTATTCGGTTCGTTGTTGTTTTCCATACCTGTTTTTTTGTTTTCTGATTTCCTTAACCTTTATCCACAAAGGAAAATAAATATAACTAGATAACAAAATATAATATCTATATTTTATAACACAAATCTATATTTTTTTATAATTGTTGCGATATTTTTAATTTCTTGTCAACCTTTTCTACTAAAGCATTTTCCACTATCATTACTCGTTGTTTTTTCTTCTTTTTGCGTAAGACTATAATTTGCGCAATGGTACCAACTGCCCCCAGACTGATCATTACATATTGCATCGTCGGATTGTTTTTGAACACGATAAATGTAGTGAGGCATATCAGACACCACATGATACCAATAGATATGGCGATTCCTTTAAGGCTAAATCCTTCATTTACACGGTGAATGTATTTTCCTGTTAGTTTGTTGTCTAACAATTTTTGATGGAGACGGGGTGAGCCTTTGGCAAATAAGACACCTGTAAGTAAAATAAATGGAGTTGTAGGCAGGCCAGGTGTAACTATACCTATCAATCCTAAGGTTAAAGTAATAAACCCCAAGGCTATATATAAATATTTAATCATTTTTCTATTATTGCGTTATAACAAAGAAATAAAAAAAATGCGAGACAACGTACTAATACCGGAAGAATCTTCTTTTACAATCTAAAATGCTTTGTTTATCCTGCTCAATAGATAATAATCCAGTATTGTCATTGCAGCCATTGCTTCTACTATTGGCACTGCACGGGGCAATACACAGGCATCGTGGCGTCCACGGGCTTTTAGGTCTGTTTGTTCACCATGGTCGGTGACGGTATCTTGGCGCATTAAGATTGTCGCAACAGGCTTAAATGCCACACGAAAATAAATATCTTGTCCGTTGGAGATGCCACCTTGTATTCCTCCCGAGTGATTTGTGCGGGTTTTAGTAGTTCCATTATCATTATAGAATACATCGTTCACCTCAGAGCCTCTATGGTTGACATCAAAGCCGTCTCCGTATTCGAATCCTTTTACTGCGTTTATACCTAACATGGCATTGCCTAAGGCTGCGTGTAATTTACCGAAAACCGGTTCTCCCAGTCCTACCGGAGTATTTTTAATTACACATGCGATAACCCCGCCTATTGTGTCCCCTTTAGATTTGACCTCTTCGATAAGGCTTATCATCTCAGCAGATTTTTCAAGATCGGGGCAACGTACGGGTGTAGATTCAATCAATGATAAATCGTATTCTGTATAATCATTTTCTAATTTGATATGCCCGACTTGCGAAGTATATGCTGTTATCTCTATGCCTAATTGTTTAAGGGCTAGTTTAGCTATTGCCCCGCCAACGCACCGGGCTATTGTTTCGCGTGCAGACGACCGGCCTCCTCCTCTATGATCTCGTATGCCATATTTTTGAGAGTATGTATAATCAGCGTGAGATGGACGATAAACGTTCTTTAGATTATCGTAATCCGAAGAATGCTGATTGTTGTTGCGGATGATAAATCCGATTGGCGTTCCGGTGGTTTCTCCTTCATATATCCCCGATAGGAACTCTACTTCGTCGGCTTCTTTGCGGGGGGTCGTTATTTTAGATTGTCCCGGCTTTCTTCTATTTAATTCACTTTGTATAAAGTCTATATCTATTGTTATTCCGGCAGGACAACCATCTATGATACCACCTATAGCAGCCCCGTGAGATTCTCCGTATGAGGTTAGCCTGAAAATATTTCCAAATGTATTCATCGGTTATTTTTTGATCTTAATGAAATACAAAATTATACGAAAATATTAAGAGCCTGTTTAAATTTTACCAAAACATTTTATTATAGCTCTTTATTCGTTCATTTTCGGACTAAGTTAAGCTTATTAATGAAATTTAAAATTTAATTTAAAGATTATATTATTAAATTTGTAGCTCGGCATAAATAATAAGTAATAATTACTTTTCTTAAAAGAGATAAGTGTAATGAATGTAAATAAGTTCTTTCTTGGTCTTATTATGTTATTATTTGTATTTGGTTCTGCGAATGCCCAGAATAGGGGCAGTACGAACCTGAAAAAAGATAGTCTGTTAAATAATATAACAGATTTAAATAAACGGCTTAAAGACGCGTCTTCCAAAAATATTTCAGAGGGCTTTTCTGCACCGCTAAAGATAGATACAGTGTATGCTAATCAATTGAATGATGAGAGTTTCCTGCCTCAAAGAAATAAATATGGATTGCTTGTTTTAGAACCTAATTGGATACCGTTTGCAGAAAATGTAACTTTCAGGGATACGGTTATTCTGGATCCTGTATTTCTTCCTGTAATATTTGATGGCAAAATATTGCCGGATAATTTGGACTTTCTATCTGAGAAATCAGATTCGACAGAAGAGTTTCGTTTGATACCAAGAGAAAGTACATTCGCTCTGGAATTAGATAGAATGCAGCATATACGGGATATGAGGAAATATTATATAACAAATAATCCTCAGCGGATTCGGATAAGCACTTCTAATTTTGTGGATTCCGAAAAGTTAAAAGAGACTGCTGTGGTAGAAAAAAAGAATGTATTTAAAGAACTGCTTACTACAGATGATGCTATTTCTATTTCTAAGCCGGAGGTGGAAAAAATACAGATAAAGCCTGTGTATTGGCTGAAGAATGGAGAGCATTCGTTGCAAATAAATCAGAATGATATATCGGACAATTGGCACAAAGGAGGTAATAGTAATTTCAGTGTGATAAATTATCATAAGTTATATCAAAAGTATAAGAAAAATAAAATAATATTCGAAAACACTTTTGAGTGGAAATTGAATGTGCAGCGTACTCCTGCCGATGAGTTTCATAAATTAAGTATCATTGATGATTACGTGCGTAATAGCAGTACATTTAGCCTGACGGCTTTCAAAAAATGGTCATATAATGTAAATCTCAAAATTGAGACGCCTTTATTTCATGGTTATCCTGTAAATAGTGAATCCAGAGTAAGAGCTTTATTCTCTCCGTTAAAGGTGAATTCTGGTATAGGTATGAAATACAGTCTTGAAAAAATCTCTAAAAAAGACAAATATAAGCGCTTTGATCTATCATTAGAGCTTTCACCTATTTCTATAAATTATACATTGGTTGCAGACTCGCTTGTAGATGAAACTAGATATGGTGTGGAGAAAGGAAAGAAAGCGTTGCTTGATTTTGGTTCTACTGTAAATGCTAATATATCATATGGCTTTAATCGATTTAGTAAATTTACCAGTCGTATAATGTATTTTACCAATTATGAAAAAGCTATTTTCGAGGCGGAGAATAAATTTACAATGAATTTGAATCGATTTTTATCTGCATCCGTTTATTTTTATTTGCGATATGATGATGGCGTATCCCCTGATAAGAAAGGAAAATGGGGATATTTCCAATATAACGAGACTGTAGGATTTGGACTTAGTTATTCGTGGTAGTCGGTTAAGTGTCTATTTAGCAGCAGATAGGGGTTTGCCGGTGAAAATATTTGTATAATAAGTTTATTTTTATTTGGAGCGTTGGGGTAAATTGCATACTTTTGCACTCACAATATCGCGGGGTGGAGCAGTGGTAGCTCGCCAGGCTCATAACCTGGAGGTCATCGGTTCGAATCCGGTCTCCGCAACTAAACTGAAAGGATTGCTATTTTGCAATTCTTTTTTGTTTATATATTTTTTGTAATCTTCTGATATTCCACCAAATACAGACAATACATTATTGATAACAGGAGTTCGATAAATCCCATCTTCCTTGTCGTAATTTATACCCTTTGGAAAGATCAAATCTTGTATTTTCTGACGTATTTGAAATGTACCATTACACCACCAAGCATTTAGTTTAGAGCATGTTGATAGTACATCTTCTGTAAATTTATCAAGGTTCGATAAATTTTCTTTTGCTTTTTCTAATCCCAATTCAATAGATGCTCTTTTATCTTTCAAAGCTTGTATTGTAGCGTCAGATACTTCTGTATTGATTTCTCCTAAACCACACTTTACATTAATGTCGTTAATTTTATTATTACATTCAGTCAATTGCTTTGAAAGCTCTTTATGTAATTGTTCTTGACCTTCGTTCCTTTCTTTAAATGCTTTTGCCAACATCGGTTTTAATATTGGTATTAGATCAGAAGGGATAGTGTAATATGATAAATGATCAATATATTGTTGGTGCATAGTTTCAGCACCAACATTACATTTACATCCTTTAGTATTACATTTATAATAATAGTAAATCTTACCTGTTTTTTTCTTCTTTGGATAGCCCGTCATTAGTCCGTTACATTTGGAACAATATACATGGCGTTTTAATGGACATTCTGGTGTTTCATCTGTATGAGTATAATCTACATCCCTATTAAGTCCATTTACTTTATTGAATATATCTTCACTAATTAAAACTTCTTGATTTCCATATATTATTTCTCTATCAAGATATGCGTGTTTAATCTTTCCACAATAAAACGGATTGTGAAAAATCTCGCTTAATTTTTGAGGAGATATTTTTAATCCTTTCGCCTTTAACCTTTTTACAATTTCTGTGTTTGGTAGCTCTTCTTGAACTTTCCACATAAAAGCTTCTTTTATTATTTCCCCTACTGCATTTACTTCAATTATGTGTTTACCTTCTTTTTTAGATTTAGTAAAGCCCATAGGTGGTTTTGAATACCAATCACCTCTTTCAATACACTCTTTCATTCCTGCCTCACATTTACCTTTTCTAAGGTTATTTTCAAACTGATTGAATAGAAATAGTATATTCTCCATAAATTCCCCTGCTGCTGAATCTGGATCGGTTGGTTGTGTAACAGAAACAACATATATACCTTTCGATTTTAAATATCGCTTCGTCAATATACCTTCATCCCCTGCCCGTGAAAAACGATCGAAACTATATACCAATATAATATTCACGTCTCTACTTTTTGCAACTTCGGTAATCATCTGGCGATATAGTTTACCTTCAGTCTTTGCACTCTCATTAGTTCCACCATAATATTTTACAATCTTAATATTATGCTTCTGGGCATATGCTTCGCATTCCTTCTTTTGGACATCTAAACTGTAATTATTTTCAGCTTGTTCTTTCGTGCTAACACGTGTCCATACTACTGCTATCTTTTCTTTTAAGTTCCCATATTCAACTATACTTTTTTTCTTTTTACTCATAACTCGTATTATTTATCTTATTATTATTGTAGTATTCGTAAGCGATAATGCTAACTGAATACATAAAGTCAAGTATTTCTTTTCTTTGTTCTTGACTTACTTCTATTTTAAATTTATTAAATTCTTTGTCATATTCTAATAATTCTTTATCTGTGAACATTACTTAGAAATTTTGCAATGGTAGATGTACTACCTTATTGTTTGCTTATATTCGCTATAAGCTGGCGTTATGATTTATCATGGATCAATGTCTCAAAGTACGTTTTTGCACGATCTACACTCAAGGATAAATCATTTATATATTATTTCAATTTACTTACATCATTTTCTTCTCTTATTTTTAATTCTATTTCAGCAAATTGATATAGATATTCTCTAATCATTTTTACTTCTTCATCTGTATATCTTCTTTTTCCTTTATTTAAAATCTTCTTACATTCTTCAATGCTCATTATATTTATTTTTCAGGTTCGCTAGTTAAAACCATGTACTTTAGTACAAGGCTTTAGCTTCTATAAATGTTTAAAATTCTTACATAAGTACAACGTTAATGGAAAATCGCAGCAGTACACATAATGTCAATAGGTTGCAAGTACATTTGGTTTGGATAAC